>DAHVLW010000261.1:0-4258 GCA_027320205.1 Acidimicrobiaceae bacterium | reverse complement strand
CCTCGCTCACGACCTGGCCGCCCGTGAGGATCGCGATGTCCTGGAGCATGGCCTTGCGGCGCTCGCCGAACCCGGGAGCCTTGACCGCCGCGCTCTTGAAGGTCCCCCGGATCTTGTTGACGACGAGCGTCGCAAGCGCCTCGCCCTCGACGTCCTCGGCGATGACGACGAGCGGCTTGCCCGTCTGCATCACCTTCTCGAGCACAGGGAGCAGGTCGCGGACGGCGGAGATCTTGGCGCCGTGCAGGAGCACGTAGGCGTCCTCGAGGGAGGCCTCCATGCGCTCGGAGTCGGTCGCGAAGTACGGCGAGATGTAGCCCTTGTCGAAGCGCATTCCCTCGACGAGCTCCATCTCCATGCCGAAGGTCTGCGACTCTTCGACGGTGATCACGCCGTCCTTGCCGACCTTGTCGATCGCCTCGGCGATCATCGAGCCGATCTCGGCGTCTGCCGCCGAGATCGCGGCGACCTGGGAGATCTGGTCTTTCGACTCGGTCTCCTTGGCGATGTCCTTGAGGTTGCCGACCGCTGCCTCGACCGCCGACTCGATGCCCTTCTTCAGCGACATCGGGTTGGCGCCGGCGGCGACGTTGCGCAGGCCCTCGCGGACGAGCGCGCCCGCGAGCACCGTGGCGGTGGTCGTCCCGTCGCCGGCCACGTCGTCGGTCTTCTTCGCGACCTCCTTCACGAGCTCGCCCCCGACCTTCTCCCACGGGTCCTCGAGCTCGATCTCCTTCGCGATCGACACGCCGTCGTTCGTGATGGTGGGCGCGCCCCACTTCTTCTCGAGCACGACGTTCCGGCCCTTCGGGCCGAGCGTCACCTTGACGGCATCCACGAGCTGGTTCATCCCGCGCTCGAGCGAGCGCCTTGCCTGCTCGTCGAAGCTGATCAACTTCGGCATCTTGCGGTGTCCTCCTGGCTGCTCGGCGACGCCGAGCGTTAGCACTCTCGTGTGTCGAGTGCCAATAGCAAACCACGCCGCCGGGCGGCGCGCAACACCGCCGCTCCCGGGGCGGCGGGATGGCTGGATGGCGGGATTGCTGCAGGGATGGAGGGCGTCGGTAGCGTGTCGGCGACGATGGACCTGACCTCGACGACCCTGCGGGCGGGCGAGCCGGGCGCGGCCGCCGGCGAGCGGCTCGACCGGCGCCTCGTCCTTCTCCTCTCGGTCGCCGTGGCGATCTCGGTCGCCAACCTCTACTACGTCCAGCCGCTGCTCCCGATGTTGCGGCACGACTTCGCCACGAGTGACGGGGTCGTCGCCCTCGCCACGACGCTCGGCCAGCTCGGGTACGTGATCGGCCTGACGCTGGTCCTCCCCCTCGGCGACCTCCTCGAGCGTCGGCGGCTGATCGTCGCCGTGGCCCTCGCCTGTGCTGCGTCGCTGCTGATCACCGGGCTTGCGCCGAGCCTCGGCCTCCTCCTCCCGGCGATGGCGCTCGTCGGGATCAGCACGGTGGTCACCCAGCTTGTCGTGCCGCTCGCCGCGACTCTCGCCCCGGCCCACGAGCGAGGCCGGGTGGTCGGGATGGTGATGAGCGGGCTCTTCATGGGGATCCTCCTGGCACGGACCTTCGCCGGGCTCGTCGGCGCAGCGGCGGGCTGGCGGGTCGTGTTCTACGTGGCGGCCGGGCTGATGACAGTGGTGAGCCTGGCGCTCCGCCGGTGGCTGCCCGCCTCCCGGGCCGGAGTCGAGATGAGCTACCCGCGCCTGCTCGCCTCGCTCTGGCAGATCCTGCGGGCGGAGCCCGTGCTGAGGCGCCGCGCCGGATTCGGTGCGCTGTCGATGGGGGCATTCAGCGCGCTGTGGACCTCGATCGCCTTCCTGCTGGCCGGGCCCCCTTATCGCTACGGCGCCGACACGATCGGCCTGTTCGGGCTCGTCGGGGCGGCCGGGGCGCTCATGGCGAGCATGGCCGGGCGCCACGCCGACAGGGGCCGAGTCGTGGGCCTGACGGTCCTGTCGGCGACGTGCATCGCCGGGTCCTACGTGGCGATCCTGCTCGGCGCCCACTCGCTCGCGGCGCTGATCGCCGGGATCGTCGTCCTCGACGTGGGCTGCCAGGGTATGCACATCACGAATCAGAGCGAGATCTACCGGCTCCGTCCCGAGGTGCGAACACGGCTGAACAGCCTGTACATGACCGCCTACTTTCTCGGAGGGACGGCCGCTTCGGGGGCGTCCGCCGCCCTCTACGGGCTCTACGGGTGGTCGGCGGTCGCCGGGCTCGGCCTCGGGCTCGGCGGGCTGTCGGTGCTCGCCGCGCTCGTCGGCGCCGCCCGGGCTCGCTAGCCGCCCGCGACCGCCGGGACGACAGAGAGGGTCTGGCCGTCCGCGACGGGCGTGTCGAGCCCCTGGAGGAAACGGACGTCCTCGTCGGCGAGGAAGACGTTGACGAAGCGGCGCAGCGCGCCGTGCTCGTCGAGGATCCGCTCGCCGATGCCGGGGTGGGCGGCCTCGAGCGAGGAGAGCGCCTGGCGCACGGTCGCCGCCTCGACCGGGACCTCGCTGGCGCCGCCGGTCAGCTGGCGGAGCTGGGTCGGGATGCGGACGTTGATGCTCATCGGCGGTGTCCTTCCTCCTCGAGACGGTGCTCGGCGTCGACGAAGGCGGCGAGGCTCGGCGTGATCACCGCCGACGGACCGGCGCTCTCGCCGAGGGCCTCGACGGTCTTCAAGCCGGTGCCAGTCACGTAGGCGACGACCCGCTCGTCCGGGCGGACGGCGCCCGCGGCGGCGAGCCGCTCAAGGGCGGCGATCGTCACGCCGCCGGCGGTCTCGGCGAAGATCCCCTCGGTGCGCGCGAGGAGCCGGATGGCGGCGAGGATCTCCTCGTCAGTCACGGCGGCGAGGCTGCCGCCGGTCGAGCGGACCGCCTCGAGGGCGTACCACCCGTCGGCGGGGTTCCCGATGGCGATGGACTTGGCGATCGTCGAGGGCTTCACCGGCCGCACGATGTCCGCGCCCTCTGCGAAGGCCGTCGCGACCGGGGCGCATCCTTCGGCCTGGGCCCCCGAGACGCGCACGCCGTCGCCGCGCTCGACGAGCCCGACCTCCGCGAGCTCGGAGAAGCCCTTGTGGACCTTCGTCAACTGGCTTCCCGAGCCGACCGGTACGACCACGTGGTGGGGGAGCCTCCAGCCGAGCTGCTCGGCGACCTCGAAGGCGAGCGTCTTCGACCCCTCGGCGTAGTAGGGGCGGATGTTGACGTTCACGAATGCCCAGTCGGGCCGCTCGCTCGCGAGCTCGGCGCAGAGCCGGTTGACGTCGTCGTAGCTCCCGTCGACGGCGATGAGCCGTGTCCCGAACACGGCAGTCGTCTGGATCTTCACCCGCTCGAGGTCGCTCGGGACGAACACGTAGGACTCCATCCCGGCCCGCGCGGCGTGCGCTGCGACCGAGTTGGCGAGGTTGCCCGTCGAGGCGCAGGCGGCGACCTTGAACCCGAGCTCGCGCGCCCTGCTGAGCGCGACCGAGACGACTCGGTCCTTGAACGAGCCCGTCGGGTTGCGAGTGTCGTCCTTGATGTAGAGCTCGCCGAGCCCGAGCTCGGCGGCGAGCCGGTCGGCGCGCACGAGCGGGGTGAGCCCGGCGCCGAGGTCGACCGGCGCCTCCGCGGCGGCAGGGAGCAGGTCGGCGTAGCGCCAGATCGTCGCCGGGCCGGCCGCGACGCGCTCCCGGGTCATGACCGCCGCGACGGCTGCGTAGTCGTACACGACCTCCAGGGGGCCGAAGCAGAAGTCGCAGACGTGCGCGGCGGTGGCCGGATAGGCACGGCCGCACTCACGGCAGCGCAGAGCGTCGATACGTCCCACGGAGTGCCTCCTCGCTCATCGGTCGGGCATTGGCACCTGGTGGTCCCGACCCGGCGGCCGTGCGGCCGACCGAGCCTGTGAAGGCTCCCGGTCCGGGATCCACTGGTTGCCGCGGCGTCGCAGGGCCCGTCCCTCAGCCGCTCTTGATGGTGCGACCAGTGTTGTCGACGTGGCGCGATCCGTCAACCTCGGGCGTTGCCGCGCCGGAGGCGAGCGGCGAAGATGGCTGGGTGACGGGCCCGGTTGAGCCGATCGCCACGTTCGACCACCGGGAGCTTCCCGTGGCGGAGGTGCGCCGCCTGCGGGGCGGCGCACGGGTCGCCGTGTGCATACCGGCTCGGGACGAGGCGGCGACCGTGGGACAGGTGGTCGGCGGCGTCCGCACGGCCCTGATGGGCAGGGGCGGGCTCGTCGACGAGCTCGTCGTCGTCGACGACGGC
>DAHVLW010000257.1:0-2878 GCA_027320205.1 Acidimicrobiaceae bacterium | reverse complement strand
TCGCGCCCGGGCGGGTCCTCGGCCTCCCAAACGTCGACTGCGGCATGCCGGGCGAGGCGGACGAGCGGCGCCTTCGAGAGCGGCCGGGCGACGAACACCGGCGGGAGGACCGCCCCGGCGAGCAAGGGCGAGGCGTCCGGGCCCGCGGGCGTGGCCGCCACTAGAGCTGGGCGAGCACCGACTCCGCCGAGCTGACGTTCAGCCCGCCCCCTGGCTCCACGAGCAGCTCGGTCACGACGCCGCCGTCGAGGATCGCGGCGTAGCGCTGCGAGCGCGGCCCCATGCCGTACCCGCGGCCGTCGAGCTCGAGCCCCATCGCCCGGGTGAAGTCGGCGTTGCCGTCGGCGAGGAGCAGGACGTCGTCGCCGACGCCCCGGTCCTTGCCCCAAGCGCCCATCACGAAGGCGTCGTTCACCGCGACGCAGGCGATCGTCTCGACCCCCTTTGCCCGCAGGTCCTCGGCACGGAGCACGAACCCGGGGAGGTGGTGGTCCGAGCAGGTCGGGGTGAAGGCACCCGGGACGGCGAAGAGGACGACCTTCCCCTTGCCGAGGACCTCGCCCGTCCGCACGGGCCTCGGCCCCTCCGGCGTCATCGTCTGCACCTCGACGTCCGGCACACGGTCACCGACAGCTATCGCCATGGTCCTCGCTCCATTCTCTGGCCCGATTCGCCCGGGCACACCTTAGGGTGCGCCCGGCCGGCGGCGCCCCTCAGCGGGCGTTGCGCAACCAGTCCTCGAGCCCCGCGACGTGCGTCATCGCCCGGGCGGCGGCGATCTCCGGCTGGTGCCGGGCGATCGCGTCGAGGATCGCGAGGTGCTCGCGCGTCGTGCGGACGAGGGCGTTCTCGTCCATCAGCCCGTGCCACCTGCGCGCCCGGTGCATCGGGCCGGAAAGCGACTCGAGCAGCGAGGCGAGCACGGGGTTGCCGCAGCAGGAGACGATCTCGCGATGGAAGGCGAGGTCGTTGTCGTTGAAGACCTCGACCGGGGCCGACGCCGTCACCGACTCGAGGATCGCCCCCAGCTTGTCTACGCGCTCGGAGGAGGCGTCCCGGGCGACGATCGCCGTGGCCGCCGGCTCGAGGAGGCGGCGCACCTCGAGGAAGTGGAGCACGGAGTCGTCGCGGTGGAAGTCGATCACGAAGCTCACCGCGTCGAGGAGGAGCTTCGGATCGAGGCTCGTGACGTAGGTCCCGTCGCCCTGGCGGACGTCCAGAATGCGCACGAGCTGCAGCCCCCGCACCGCCTCGCGCAGCGAGCTTCGGGAGAGCCCGAGGCGCGCGGCGGGCTCGTCCTCCTTCGGCAGCCGGTCGCCGGGCTGCAGCGCGCCGGAGACGATCATCTCCTTGATCTTGTCGATGGCCTCGTCGGTCACGGCCACGGCGTCAGCTTCCGAGCGTCTCGCAACGCCGGGCGCGCGGCGCGCTCACGCCTGCCGGGGCGGGAGCCTGAGGCTCGCCATGCCGCCGTCGACGGCGAGCTCGACCCCGGTCGTCGAACCCGACGACGGGCTCGCGAGGTAGCAGATCGCCGCAGCGATCTCCTCGGCCGAGACGAGCCGCCCGTGCGGCTGGCGCGCGACGAGCGCGGCGCGCTCGGCCGCCGGGTCGGCAGCCTGGCCGAGAAGGCGTTCGACCCACGGCGTCTCGACGGTGCCGGGATTGACGCAGTTGACCCGGATCCCTTCGGCGAGGTGGTCGGCAGCCATCGCCCGGGTGAGCGCCGCGACGGCACCCTTCGTCGCCGAGTAGAGGGCACGGCGGGGAAGCCCGACGGTCGCGGCGACCGAGCAGGTGTTGACGATGCAGCCGTGCGCCGACGCACGCAGCGCCGGGAGGGCGGCGCGCGTCACCCGCACCATCCCGAAGACGTTGACCTCGAAGACCCGGCGCCACTCTTCGTCGGGGTTGTCCTCGACGGTGCCCTGGGCGCCGATCCCTGCATTGTTGACGAGCACGTCCAGGCCGCCGAGACCGCCGAGGGCGGACGCGACGGCCGCCACGACGCTCTCGCCGTCGGCGACGTCGCAGCGGTGCCAGCCGAGCTTCTCGCCTCCGGGAGGCTCGGCGAGGTCGAGCACCGCGACGGCGGCGCCGCGGTCACGGAGGGCGCAGGCCGTCGCGAGGCCGATGCCGGAGGACCCTCCCGTGACGAGCGCCAGCCGGCCGTCGAGCTCTGCCATCTCACGTACCTCCCGCACCGGCGAGCCCGCCGGCCCAGCCGGGGCCGTTCGGGTAGGCGAACTGGGCAAGTGAGCTGGCCCGCATCTCCGCCGAGGTTCCCGGCGCGCTCGGCGCCTTGTATCGGCCGGCGACAACGGACGCCGGCGAGACGAAATGCTCGTGGAGGTGGTCGATCCACTCGACCATCCGGCCCTCGTCACTCCCCGAGAGCGCCGCGTAGTCGAAGAACGAGAGATGCTGGACGGCCTCGCAGAGCCCGACGCCGCCGGCGTGCGGGCACACCGGCACCTCGAACTTCGCCGCGAGGAGGAGGTTGGCGAGGTTCTCGTTCACCCCGGCGACCCGGCAGGCGTCCACCTGCATGACGTCGATCGCCTCGGCCTGCAGGAGCTGCTTGAAGATCACCCGGTTGGCGACGTGCTCCCCGCACGCGACCCGGACCGGCGCGATCCCCCGCCGGATCGCCGCCGTGCCGAGGACGTCGTCTGGGCTCGTCGGCTCCTCGACCCAGGCGAGGTCGAACCCGGCGAGCTCGCGCACCCAGCCGATCGCCTGGTCGACGTCCCACACCTGGTTGGCGTCGACTGCGATGCCGAGCGTGTCGCCGACGACGTCGCGCGCGAGACGCATGCGGCGCAGGTCGTCGGCGAGGTCCGCCCCGACCTTGAGCTTCACCTGGGGGAAGCCGTCT
>DAHVLW010000237.1:0-8578 GCA_027320205.1 Acidimicrobiaceae bacterium | reverse complement strand
ACCTCGGCGCGACTCGCGATCGTCTCGTCGACCCCGAGGTGGCGGCCGAGAGGGGTGACGATCTCCTCCGGCGAGGCCGAGACGATGACGACGAGCCGGCCCTCGGCCCGGTGCTGCTCGATGAGGTCCATCGCCTCGGCGTAGATGATCGGCTCGACGGCGTCCTCGATCGACTCCTCGACGACGGCGACGACCTGGTGCTGCTCCCAGCCCCGTGAAAGCTTGAGCAGGGAGTCCCTGGCGCGCGCGAGCCGGCGCTCGCCGGCGCCGATGTGCAAGTAGAGGAGCTGCGTGATGACCGTCCCGGCCACCGACCGCCGGTCGAGCAGCCCTCCGGCGCGCAGCGGGCCGCGTAGCACGGCCATCGCGGGCTTGGCGATCACCGTCTTGTCGAGGTCGAAGAACGCCGCCTCGGCCGCCCCCGCCCCCGCCCCCGCCGCTCCCGCGCCGGTCACGGCCCGACGAGGAGGTTCCGCACCTCCTCCTCGTGCTCGCCGGTCACGAGGAGGAGCACCTCGTCGCCGACGCCGAGCGAGGTGTCGCCGCGGGGGACGACGACATGACCGTCACGGACGACTGCGACGACCGTCGCGCCGCGCGGGAGGTCGAGCCCGGCGATCGTCCTGTCCGTCGCCGGAGAGCCTTCGGCGAGGGTCACCTCTACGAGGTGCGCCTTTCCCCCCTCGAAACGGAGCAGCCGGACGAGCGAGCCGACGGAGACCGCCTCCTCGACCAAGGCCGACAGCAGGTGAGGCGTCGAGACGGCGATGTCGACACCCCAGGTCTCGTTGAACAGCCAGTGGTTCTTCGGGTGGTTGACCCTGGCGATGACGCGGGGGACGGCGAACTCCTGCTTGGCGAGGAGCGAGATGACGAGGTTGTCCTCGTCGTCTCCGGTCGCGGCGACGACGACGTCGGCCTTGTCGAGATCGGCGCGGGCGAGCACCTCGAACTCGCAGGCGTCGGCCGAGCGCAGCTCGACGTTCGGCGCCGTCGGCACCTTCTCGACGCCGTCGAGGTTCTTCTCGAGCAGGAGGACTTCGTGACCGGAGGCCGCGAGGTCGTCGGCGAGGAACGTCCCGACAGCACCCGCCCCGGCGATCACGACCCTCATCTGCCAGCCCACCCTTCGCGCGGCTCGTCGGGCTTGCCTGCCAGCGCCTCCTCGAGCCGACCGCGCGCCGCCTCGGTGAGCGCGAGGTGCACGACGTCGCCGTCCTGACCGACGAGGTCGCCCGGGCCGACGAGCGGCACGCCGTCACGCGTCACCGTCACGACGCGGGCGCCGGTCGCCTCCTCGAGCGTGGTCAGCCTGCGGCCGCACCAGGCCAGGGGAAGGCTGACCGGCACGAGCTGCACCTGCCCGCTCGGATCGGACCACTCGGCGGCGGTGTGCTCCGGCAGGAGCTTGCGCATCACCTGGTCCGTGGTCCAGGTCACCGTCGCGACGGTCGGGATGCCGAGCCGCTGGTAGATCTCGGCGCGGCGCGGATCGTAGATGCGCGCCACCACGTTGCGGATCTGATAGGTCTCTCGGGCGATGCGCGCGCAGAGGATGTTCGAGTTGTCCCCGCTCGTCACGGCGGCGAGGGCCGACGCCCGGGCGACGCCCGCTTCCTCGAGCAGGTCACGGTCGAAGCCGGCGCCGACGATGGCGAGCCCGCCCCAGTCCTTCGGCAGCCGCCGGAAGGACGCTTCGTTCTTGTCGATGACGGCGACGGTGTGACCGGCTCGAGCCAGCTCCTGTGCGAGCAGCGCTCCGACCCTCCCGCACCCGACGACGACGACGTGCACGGCTCCATCGAACACGTCGCGCCCGCCGGGCACAACTCACCCGTCTACGGATCGGAGCGGAGCGAGTTGCGCCGGGAAGCCACGCCACGTGCAGACTGGACCGCGTGAGATCCCCGCCGGTGCCGCCCGGCCTCTCCGGGCCCCGGACCGTCCTGCCTGAGATCCAGCTCCCCGAGTCGCTCTCCTACCGGCTGAAGAAGCGGCTCCTCGGGCCGCCGCTCGTGACCGAGCGCCTCGCCGAGGAGCGGCTCGGCAAGCCGACGGCGATGGGCGTGCTCTCTCCCGACTGCATCTCGTCGACGGCCTATGGCACTGAGGAGATCCTCACGATCCTCGTCCCGGCCGTCGGCGCCGCCGCGTTCGGCCTGCTCCTGCCGATCACCTTCGCCGTCGTCGGCGTCCTGTTCTTCGTGACCCTCTCCTACCGAGAGGTCGTGATGGCCTACACCCGCGCCGGCGGGGCGTACATCGTCGCCCGCGAGAACTTCGGCGTGAGCGTCGCGCAGGTCGCCGCCGTCGCGCTGATCATCGACTACATCGTCACGGTCGCAGTGCAGGTCGCCGCCGGCACCGACGCCGTCACGTCGGCGTTCCCGCGCCTCGCCCCCTACAACGTGCCGATCTGCGTCGGCGTCGTCCTTCTCATGCTCTGGGGCAACCTGCGGGGCATCCGAGAGGCGGGTCGGACCTTCGCCCTGCCCACCTACCTCTTCATCACGGCCTGCGGCCTCGTCATCGTGATCGGGCTCGTGCGCACGGCGCTCGGCGAGCTGCACCGCCACGCCATCGACCTCCACGGCGCCCTCCCTGCAGGGCACCCGGGCCAGGGCCTGCTGCTCGGGGCCAGCCTTTTCGTCGTGCTGAGAGCCTTCGCCAACGGCGGCTCGTCGCTGACCGGGCTGGAGGCGATCTCGAACACCGTCGCCACCTTCCGCGAGCCGGTGGGCCGCAATGCCCGGCGCGTGCTCGTCCTCATGGCGACGACGCTCGGCTGCCTCGTCCTCGGCGTCTCCTTCCTCGCCTGGCGCACCCACGCCGTGCCGTTCACGGGCGGCACTCCGACGGTGCTCTCCCAGGAAGCCCGG
Source organism: Acidimicrobiaceae bacterium (assembly GCA_027320205.1). Classification (GTDB taxonomy): domain Bacteria; phylum Actinomycetota; class Acidimicrobiia; order Acidimicrobiales; family Bog-793; genus JAKAOD01. The sequence continues at coordinate 5,699 of DAHVLW010000237.1, read as the reverse complement.
TACGTCTTCGGCTCCGCCTTTGTCGGAAAGCTCGGCTACTACTTCGTCCAGGCGGCGACGATGCTGATCCTCTACACGGGGGGCAACACGAGCTTCAACGGCTTCCCGAACCTCGCGAGCTTCGTCGCCCGCGACGCCTACCTGCCGCGGCAGCTGACCAGTCGCGGCCACCGGCTCGTGTTCTCCAACGGCATCGTCATCCTCGCCGTCTGCGCGACCGCCCTCCTCGTCATCACGCGAGCGCGCGTCAACGCGCTCGTCGCCGTCTACGCGATCGGCGTCTTCACGGGGTTCGCGATGGCGGGCGCCGGGATGGTCCGCCACCACCTCAGTCACCGAACGCCCGGGTGGCGGCGCCGGATCCTCGTCAACGGGTTCGCCTCGGTGCTGACGGCGATCGTCGTGGTCATCTTCGCGGTCACGAAGTTCACCCAGGGCGCCTGGGTGGTCGTCGTGCTCTTCCCCGTCCTCGTCTTCGCCCTGATCAGGCTGCACCGCACCTACGTCGAGGAGCAGCGGGAGCTTGAGGTGAACGTCCAGCACGCCGCCGAGGCACCCGTGCTCAGGCGCCACGCCGTGCTCGTGCTCATCGAGCACCTCGACCTGGCCTCGGCGCGTGCGCTCCAGTACGCGCGCTCCCTCTCCCAGGAGGAGCCGCGCGCCGTGCACTTCGTCCTCGACACCCGCGCCGCGCGCGAGCTCGAGGCCGTCTGGACCCGGCTCGGGCTGTCCACGGTATCGCTCGAGATCCGCGAGTGCCCGGACCGCAGGCTTGCGCGGGCGGCGATGGAGCTCGTCGCCGAGGTCGCGGCGGACGGCCAGACAGAGGTGAGCGTGCTGCTCCCGAGGCGCGTCTTCGGCGGCCCCCTCAACCGGGTCCTCCACGACCGCACGAGCGAGCGGATCGCGGGGCTCGTCAGCCAGATCCCGAACGCCAGCGCGACGATCATCCCCTTCTACGTCGGGCGCAGCCGGCGGAAGGCCCTCGCCGCATGGCCGGAGGAGCTCGCCCGCGTCGTCGAAGAGGAACGACGCGAGCTCGGTGCGCAGGAGCAGGTGGCCGTGCCGCGCAGGCACCGGGGCGAGGATGCGGGGGCGCCGGGCGCCGCGGAGGTGGCGGAGATCTTCCCCGGGGGACCGCCGCCGGGGACCTCGCGTATCGCCGACCTGCGGTGGCGCCAGCGGGCGCGGGTCGCCGGAAGGGTCCGGTCGGTCCGCGTCCAGCCTGGAGCCGGGATGTCGAACCTCGAGGGAACGGTCGTCGACGGCACCGGCCAGCTCACCGTCGTCTTCCAGGGACGCCGCCTGGTGCCAGGCATCGAGCCGGGGGCGAGGGTCGTCGTCGAAGGGATGGTCGGCGAGCGCAACCGGCGCCCGGCGATGATCAACCCCTCCTACACCATCGTCACCACTGCCGCCGGCGACGACGGGACCTCGCACGCCTGACACCGGCGGCTGGCCCGTCTTCCGGCGCCGGCGCCTGCTGCGCACGACCCGAGCCTTGCGCGCGCCCGGCGCCGGCGCGGGCGACCTCGGCCACCTGCCGCGAGGCGCCTTGGCTACCGTCTGTGCCGCTCGTTATCCTGCTCGCCGACCCGAACGTCGCGCCGCCGAAGAGAAGGCACGGAGCCATGGCCAAACCGCTCGTCATCGTGGAGTCGCCCGCGAAGGCGAAGACGATCGCGCGATTCCTCGGCGACCGCTACGTCGTCGAGCCGTCGATCGGCCACATCCGCGACCTGCCGCGCTCGGCGGCGGAGATCCCGGCGGCCTACAAGTCCGAGCCGTGGGCGCGCCTCGGCGTCGACGTCGACAACGACTTCAAGCCGCTCTACGTCGTCTCGAAGGACAAGCAGGACCAGGTCCGCAAGCTGCGCTCGCTGCTCAAGGGGGCGAGCGAGGTGTACCTCGCGACCGACGAGGACCGCGAGGGCGAGTCGATCGCCTGGCACCTGCTCGAGGTGCTCGCGCCCCGGGTGCCGGTGCACCGCATGGTCTTCCACGAGATCACCCGCCCGGCGATCGAGGAGGCCATCGCCCACCCCCGCGAGCTCGACCGGCGGCTCGTCGACGCCCAGGAGGCCCGCCGGGTCCTCGACCGCCTCTACGGCTACGAGATCTCGCCGGTGCTGTGGAAGAAGGTCATGCAGGGCCTCTCGGCAGGCCGGGTCCAGAGCGTCTTCACGCGCATCGTCGTCGAGCGCGAGCGGGAGCGGATGCGGTTCCGCTCGGCGACGTGGTGGGGGGTGACGGGGACCTTCGTCACCGCCGCCGGGGAGCAGCTGTCGGCGCGGCTCGCCGAGCTCGCCGGGCGCAAGGTCGCGACGGGCGACGACTTCGGGCCCGACGGCGAGCTCGCGCGCGCGGGCCCGGTCGTGCTGCTCGACGAGGCCGGGGCGACCGGCCTCGCCGCCGCGCTCGAGGGTGTCGCGGCTCGCGTCGCGAGCGTCGAGGACCGCCCCTACCGCCGCTCGCCCGCGGCGCCGTTCATCACCTCGACCCTGCAGCAGGAGGCCGGCCGCAAGCTCCGCTTCTCCGCCCTGCGGACGATGCAGGTCGCCCAGCGGCTCTACGAGCAGGGCTACGTCACCTACATGCGGACGGACTCGACGACGCTCTCCGAGACGGCGCTCGCCGCGGCGCGAGAGCAGGCACGCGCGATCTACGGGGCCGCCAACGTCGCGCCCCGGCCGCGCACCTACGACCGCAAGGTGAAGAACGCCCAGGAGGCGCACGAGGCCGTCCGGCCGGCCGGCGACCGGTTCAGGCGGCCGGAGGAGGTCGCGCGGGAGCTCTCCGGCGACGAGCTGCGGCTCTACGAGCTCATCTGGCAGCGGACCGTCGCCTCCCAGATGATCGACGCCACGGGTACGACGGCCCGCGTCCGGATCGAGGCGGCGCTGCCGGTCCCGGCCGCCGGCGCCCCCGCCGGCGCAGTCGCGGCATTCGCCGCGTCCGGGACGGTCATCAGCTCGCCCGGGTTCCTGCTCGTCTACCGCGAGAGCGAGGACGAGCCGGAGAACGGCGGCGCCGAGCGGCGCGAGGAGGAGGTCCGCCTGCCGGCGGTCGTCGCTGGCGACCGGCTCGCGACCTCGACGCTGGAGACGGAGGACCACGCGACGAAGCCGCCGGCCCGCTACACCGAGGCCTCGCTCGTCCGCAGGGTCGAGGAGCTCGGCGTCGGCCGCCCCTCGACGTACGCCTCGATGCTCCAGACGATCCAGGACCGGGGCTATGTCTGGAAGCGCGCCAGCGCGCTCGTCCCCTCCTTCACCGCCTTCGCCGTCGTCTCGCTGCTCGAGGAGCACTTCCCCTCCCTCGTCGACTACGGCTTCACGGCGGCGATGGAGGACGACCTCGACGAGATCGCCAACGGGGGGGAGGAGGCCGTCCCCTGGCTGCACCGCTTCTATTTCGGCGAGGACGGCCCCGCGGGCGAGGGGGTCGAGGGGCTGAAGGACGCCGTGCTCTCCCGCCTCGCGACGATCGACGCACGCGAGGTCAACTCGATCGCGATCGGTGCCGGCGACGGCGGCGAGGCCTTGGTCGTCCGGGTAGGCCGCTATGGTCCCTACCTGCAACGCGGCGAGGAGCGGGCGTCGCTCCCCGAGGATCTCGCGCCCGACGAGGTGACCGTCGAGGTCGCCGAGCGGCTGCTCGCCTCGCCCGGGGGCGCCCGCACGCTCGGGATTGACCCCGAGACGAGCCTACCCGTCGTGGCACGTGCCGGGCGCTACGGGGCCTACGTGCAGCTCGGCGACGGGGATGGCGACAAGCCCCGCACGGCATCGCTGTTCAAGTCGATGGCGCTCGAGAGCGTGACCCTGGAGCAGGCGCTCGAGCTGCTCCGCCTTCCCCGCGTCGTCGGGGTCGACCCCGCAAGTGGCGAGGAGATCGTCGCCCGCAACGGCCGTTACGGGCCCTATCTCCAGCGTGGCTCGGACTCCCGCAGCCTCGCACGCGAGGAGGAGCTCTTGATCGTCGGCCTCGACGAGGCGCTCGCCCTCCTCGCTCAGCCGAAGCAGCGGCGCTTTGCCCGGGCGTCGGCGGCACCGCTTCGCGAGCTCGGCGCCGACCCGGACAGCGGGGGAACGATGGTCGTGCGCGACGGCCGGTTTGGGCCGTACGTGACGGACGGGACGACGAACGCGTCGCTCCGGCGGGGCGACGACCCGGCGACGATCACTGCGGAGCGGGCGGCGGAGCTGCTCGCGGCGCGCCGTGCGGCCGGACCCTCGGCCGGGCGCCGGGCGCGGGGCGTCAAGAAGGCCCCCGGGAAAGGCGTCGCGGTGAAGAAGGCCGCCACCAAGAAGGCCGCCACCAAGAGGGCCGCCACCAAGAAGGCCGCGGCTGCGACGAAGGCGGCGTCCTCCCGAAAGGCCTCGGCCGCCAAGCGGGCGGCGCCCGCGCGCACGGCGGCTCCGGCGAAGGGCGTCTCGCCGCGGGCGGTGCCGTAGGCTCGCCGGCGTGGCGTCCCGTGGCCGGCTCGTCGTCCTCGAGGGCGGCGAGGGCGCCGGGAAGTCGACACAGGCCGGCCTCCTCGCCGCCAGGCTCGGCGCGCTGCTCACCCGCGAGCCGGGAGGCACCCCCTTCGGGGAGACGCTGCGCGCCGTGCTTCTCGAGCCGTCCCGTCCCCGTCTTGCCCCTCGTGCCGAGCTGATGCTGATGCTTGCGGCGCGCGCCGAGCACGTCGAGTCGGTGCTCCGTCCGGCGCTCGAGCGCGGCCGTGACGTCGTCTGCGATCGCTTCTCCGGGTCGACGCTCGCCTACCAGGGCCATGGCCGTGGCCTCCCGCTCGAGGAGGTCGCCTTGGCGTGCAGGATCGCCGCCGCGGGGGTCGAGCCGGATCTCACCGTCCTGCTCGACCTGCCGCCGGAGATCGGGCTGCGCCGATCCGGAGCGCCGGCCCCGGAGACCGACCTCGGCGCCCCCCGGGCCGATCGTTTCGAGGGCGAGGACCTCGCCTTTCACCGACGGGTACGTGCCGGCTACCTCGACCTCGCGCGCGCCGGGGGCTGGCCGGTCGTCGACGCCTCGACGCCGGTCGAGGAGGTCGCCGAGCATGTCGCAAAGGTGGTCGAGCGTGCGCTCGGCGCCTCCGCGGCGCCAGGCGCCCCCGCTGCCGAGCGGCGGCGTTCGTGAGCAGGCCGTCGCCGCCCCCCGTCCTTGCTGCGGCGGTCCGCGGCCAGCCCGGGGTGCTCGCGTTGCTCGCCGGGGCGGTCGCCGCGCCAGTCCACGCCTACCTGTTCCTCGGTCCGGCCGGCACCGGCCGGCGCGAGGCGGCCCTCGGCTTCGCCGCCGCGCTCGTCTGCCCTTCGGGCGGCTGCGGGTTCTGCGCGTCCTGCCGCGACGCCCTCGCCGGGCGGCACCTCGACGTCGAGGTCGTCGAGCGGACGGGCGCGTCGATCCTCGTGGACGACGCCCGACGCATCGTCGCCCTCGCCCAGCGCGGACCGGCCGCATCGGCACGCCAGGTCGTCGTGCTGACGGACTTCCACCTCGTCGGGGCGGCGGCGCCGGTGCTGCTCAAGACGATCGAGGAGCCGCCTGAGACGACGGTCTTCGTGGTGGTCGCCGAGTCGGTGACGCCGGCGCTCGTGACGATCGCCAGCCGCTGCGTCCTCGTCGAGTTCCGCCCCCTCGACGCCCCGACGATCGAGGCCGTGCTCGTGGAAGAGGGCCTCGCCCCCGACGCCGCC
>DAHVLW010000236.1:0-2139 GCA_027320205.1 Acidimicrobiaceae bacterium | reverse complement strand
GTTCGTCGCCGCCTTCGCCACCCCGCCGAGCGCCTACCCGTCGGCCGAGCCAGCCTTTGTCTCGATGCTCGGCTCGATCCTCGGCAGCTGAGGCGGCCCAGCGCAGGAGCGAGCAGGAGCGAGAGGGGAACGGTCGTGACGGCGGAGGAGGCCGAAACCGCGCCCGAGCTTCCCGCGGCGGAGGAGGGGAGCGAGAGGGGAGCGGTCGTGACGGCGGAGGAGGGGCGGCTCGAGCGCGCCGGTGAGCGGCTCGGCCGCAGCGAGCGGGCCGCCGAGCACGCCGCCGAGCACGCCGCCGAGGAGGCGGAGCGCTCGCTGCGGCAGCTCTTCCGCGAGCGCCGCATCTCGATCGCCACCATGGACGGGCCCCTCAAGGCGAGCGTGGCCTTCGCCTTGGCGAGCCTGCTGGCGGTGGTGGCGCTGATCGGCGTCCGCAGCGTCGGCGGCGGGACGGTGCAGATCGGCGCCGAGGCGGGAGCCGCCGTGACCGTGGCCGTGCCGCTGTTCCTCGCCTCGCTCGCCCTCGCCGTGATCGGCGTCGCCTACTTGCTGTCGGGGATCACCTTGATCGCCTCGCCCTTTGCCGTGCCGGCCTTTGTGGCGCTGGTGTTCCTCGTCGGCTGCTACACGGGCGCCTTCGGCCATCTCGTCGGCGGCTTCACCCTCCTGCAGCTCCTGGGCGGCTGGGCCCGCTGGACGGGGCGAGGCCTGCTGGGAGCCACGGCCTTGGTGTTCCTCGCCTGTCGGCTGGTCGCGATCAGACGGCTCTCCGAACCGGTGGTGCGCAGCTCTCTCCTCGGCGCCTACGCCCTCCTGCTCGGTGGCTATCTCGCCGTTGCCTGGGCGGGATCGCAGCAGGCCAAGGCGTCGGACCTCTTCGGGATGACCATCTACCTGCTGCTTGCCACCTTGTTCATCCCGATGATCCCCCTCTTGGCGGTGGCCGCGGTCGACTTCTCGGAGTGGGGGGAGCTCACCGGGGCTCGCCTGGCGGCCGCCGTGAGCCGGCGCCGGCACGAGCTCGTCCCGGCGATCGGCGTGGTTGGCTCGGCCGGGATCGCCGTGGCCGGCTACGCCAACCTGCGCGGGGAGGACCCGTGGGGGTCGGCCGCGGCCTTGCTTCGGGCCGGAGGGAGCCTCCTCGCCTTCGCCTTCGCCCTCGCCCTCGTCGTCGGCGTCTTCGCCGGGCTTCGCCTGCACCACCGGGCCTGGCCCGACAAGCTCCGCTCGAGCGCCGTCGTCTTCGTCTGCGGCGCCGTGTTCGTCGCCATCCCCCCGTTCGCCGGCGCGCTGTCGAGCGCGTCGCCGGCGCCGACCGCCACGGCGACGGGGCACTGGCTGCCCGGCGCCCGGCTCGTCCGGGTGGTCGTCGGTGCGGCGCCGGAGGAGCTCAGCTTCGACGTGCCAAGAGGGTGGCGGATCACCGCCGCCCACGGGTCGGTCGAGGCCTCCACGCCGCAGACCGGCGTCGCAGAGCTCGTCAACCTCGAGCTGCTCCCCCCGATCAGCGCCGCCGACATGGCCGGCCGGCTCGGGCTCAAGGTGACCGGGACGGAGCGGCTTGCCCGCTGGCACGGCGTGTCGGCCACCGGCCGGACCTTCAGCGGCTACGTCTGGACCTCCTCGGGGCCGCCAAGGGTCGGCGGGAGGTACGTGCTCATCGAGCTCGTCTCCGGCCGGGCCAACCTGGCTGGGCTCCGCCCGGTGCTGCTCGCCATCGCCGGAAGCTTCCGCGGCGCCGGCGAGGCGCCCGCCCCGCTCCCTCCACCCGCCCCGCCCGCCGGTTCCACGCCCGAAGACCGTCTCGCGGGGATCAGCATCGCCTTTGACCTCCTCCTCACCATCACCCTGGCGGGCGCCGCGCTGGCCGGCCGGCGTTGGCGGCCCCAGCTCGTCGGTGCGGCCTTGCTGGCGGGGATCATCACCCTCTTCACGGTCCTCGCCGCCGCCCCGGCCCTGGACCGGCTCGCCTTCGGACGGCACAGCCGCCTCCCCGGGCTGAGCCCGCCAGGGATGCTCCTCGGGGCGGGGATCGTCGGGCTCCTGCTGGCGGCGGCGGCTTGGGGCGCCACGAGGGGACGATCCGGGCTCGGGCGGCAGCTGATCTCCGGGGTGGTCGGCTTCGAGGCGGCCGCCGGC
>DAHVLW010000225.1:0-3359 GCA_027320205.1 Acidimicrobiaceae bacterium | reverse complement strand
GCTCGGCAGCTCCGCGGGGTAGGTCGTGTCGTCGAAGGTGAACTGCACCGCCTTCACCCCGAGGCCGGGGTCGGTGATGGTGTAGACGATCTGGGCGAGGGCGTCGTAGAGCGAGGTCCCGAACAGGCTGTTGAAGGTGTTGTCGAGGGCGACGGTCGCGAGACCGGTCCGCTTCTCGACCCGCACGCCGACCGTCGCCTGCGGCTGGACGCTGAGCGCCGTCGAGTAGCCGGCCTCGAAGTCGGCAGCCGTCGGGCCGTAGGTGAGGAGGTCGAGCGCGCCCGCCGGCGTTGCCGGCGGCTCGACGAGGGCGACCGTCTCGACGAGGCGGGTCTCGCTGGCGTTCAGGAAGTAGATGCCGATCCTGACGTGTTTCGTCGTGTTCGGGAGCGTCGTCGGCGTCGTGCCCTTCGGCGCTTGGCTGTACAGGTTCGGCGGGGTGCGCGAGAGCTCGGCGGCTGGGGAGAGGGGGATGCCGCAGCCGGCCGCGAGCAGCGCGAGGCCGGCGAGGAGCACCCCGGCCCGGGCGAGCTCGGGCGCCGTTCGTCTCACCGACCCCGCCCGCCCGTTCCCGTCGTGAGCCGCGCCTTCGGTCGCGGGGTGTCCGGCGCGTCAGGGGCGTCGACTCCTTCCGCCGCCTCGCTGCACACCTCCGTCTCGTCCCCGCCCGGCCCGGCACGGTCCTCCTCGAGCATCGGCAGCTCGACGACGAAGCGCGCCCCGCTGGCGCTCCCGGGCTCGACCCAGACCCGGCCGCCGTGCAGCTTGGCGTGCTCGGCGACGAGCGCGAGGCCGAGACCCGTGCCGTCTCCAGCGCCGCGGCTGCCGGCGGCCACCGTTCCCCGCGCAAAGCGCTCGAAGACCCTCGTGCGATCGGACGGGTCGATCCCGGGGCCCTCGTCCTCTACGGCGACGCGCACGCTCTGTCCGGAGGCAGCCACGCCGACCCGGGTCGCGCCGCCGGCGTAACGGCGGGCGTTGTCGAGGAGGTTCGCCATGATCCGCTCGAACCTCCGCTTGTCGACGGCGATCAACCGGCCGGCAGCCTCGGGCTCGACCTCGACGGGGACGGACGCGCCGGTCGTCGAGACGGAGTTGCGCACGAGCTCGCCGACCTCGACGACGCTGCGGTCGACATCCGCCGACCCGACGTCCAGCCTGGAGATCTCGAGGAGATCGCCGACCATCCGCTGGAAGCGCCGGATCTCGGCGGCGAGCAGCTCGAGCGCCTTCTGGGAGCGCTCCGGCAGCTCCTCGCGCCGCGCCTCGAGGACGGAGAGCGAGGCGGCGAGGGTCGTGAGCGGAGAGCGCAGCTCATGGCTCACGTCCGAGGTGAAGCGAGCGTCGCGCTCGATGCGCTGCTGGAGCCGGTCGACCATGCGGTTGAACGACGAGGCGAGCACCGCGAGGTCGCGCACGTCGCCCACCTCGAGGCGGGTGTCGAGCCGGCCGCTCTCGATCGCGAGCGCCGCCTGGGAGACGTCCCGGAGCGGCCGCAGCGCGCGCCCGGAGGCCCACAGGCCGAGCAGCGCGCCGGCGATCGTCGTCACGGCTCCCGCCGTGAGCAGGGCGACGAGGATGATCTGGAGGTTGCGCGCCGTCTGGCCGAGCGAGAACACCTCGAAGTAGGCGGCCTTCGCCGCGGGGATCGGCACGCCGACGGCGTAGCTCGGCGAGCCCTGGAACATCAGCACCTCGGCGGAGGGGATGTGCCCGTTGATCGTGAGCCGGCGCAGGTCGGCCGGGAGCGACGCTTCCCGCAGCGTCACGTGGATGAAGACCCATCGACCGTCGAGCCACAGTGCCGACTGGGTGAGCGCCGACTCGTCGATCTCGGTGAGGATGCGCGTCGGCTCGACCCCGTCGCCGAGCTGCTGGCGGAGAAGGGTGGCGTTGGCGTAGGCCTCGTTGGCGATCGAGCTCTCCGCCTGGCGCAGGATCGAGGAGCGGGTCGTGAAGTAGGTGATCGCGCCGATGGTCGTCGACAGCGCGAGCGAGCCGAGCGCGAAGGTCAGCGTGACACGGTTCCGAAGCCCGAGGCGCGAGTGGCGACGCGTCGGCCGGCGCCGCCCGGTCGTGGCGCCTGCGAGGCTGTCGGCCGGGCTGTCGGAGCGGTGCCGCCGGGCCACGAGCCGCATCGGCGCGCCTCAGGGAGCGAGCTTGTAGCCGAGGCCGCGGACCGTGAGCACGTGGCGCGGGTTGGCGGGATCCGGCTCGACCTTGGTGCGCAACCGGCGGACGTGGACGTCGACGAGCCTTCCGTCGCCGAAGTAGTCGTAGCTCCAGACCCGCTCCAGCAGCTGCTCGCGGGAGAGGACCTTGCCGGCGTTCGCCGCGAGCTCGCAGAGGAGGAGGAACTCGGTCCGCGTCAGGTGGACCTCGTCCCCGGCGAGTCGCACGACGCCGGCCTCGGGAAGGATCTCGAGGTCGCCGAAGTTGAGCGCGGAGGGCGTGCCCTCTGTCGCCCGCGCCCTTCGCAGCAGGGCCCTGATGCGTGCCGCCAGCTCCTTCGGCTCGAAGGGCTTCGTCACGTAGTCGTCGGCGCCGGCCTCGAGCCCGGCGACGACGTCGTGGGTGTCGGTGCGGGCCGTCACCATGATGATCGGGACCATGCTCTGGCGGCGGACCTCGCGGCAGCAGTCGAAGCCGTCCATGCCCGGCAGCATGATGTCGATGATGAGCAGGTCGAACGGCTGCCCGCCCGGCGGTTGCGCGGCGAGCTCGAGTGCCTCCTCGCCGCTGGCGGCCTCGGCGATCTCGTAGCCTTCGTCCTCGAGGGCGAGGCGCATCGAGGTGCGGATCCGCTCGTCGTCTTCGACGAGGAGGATGTGGCTCGCCATCGACACATTCTCTCGCAAAACGGCCGCGAGCGCGTGCGGTGGCCAGGACGGGGAGCGGCAGGGAGCCTGGGCGAGGAGGCGGCGGGCGACCGGCGCGGGCGGGCGGGGACCGGCAGCGGCTAGCATCGTTGCGCCTCGCCCGAGGCTGAACGCGCACGTCCGGGCCCGCCCACGGTCGCCCTTCGGGGCGCTGGGACCGGATCAGCACAACCGTTGGGAAGGACTGCCGATGGCCGTAGTGACGATGAAGCAGCTGCTCGAGGCCGGTGTCCATTTCGGTCACCAGACCCGCCGCTGGAACCCGAAGATGAAGCGCTTCCTCTACGGCGAGCGCAACGGGATATACATCATCGACCTCCACCAGACGCTCAACCGGATCGAGGTCGCCTACTCCTACGTCCGCGACCTCGTCGCCGACGGCGGGATCATCCTCTTCGTCGGGACGAAGAAGCAGGCCCAGGACCCGGTGGCCGAGTACGCGACGCACTGCGGCATGCCCTATGTCAACCAGCGCTGGCT
>DAHVLW010000204.1:0-4328 GCA_027320205.1 Acidimicrobiaceae bacterium | reverse complement strand
CGCGCTCGACCTTCTCGGGGTCCGTCTCCCCGCTGAGCTCGAGCCGGCGCGCGAGCCGGCCGACGTGGGTGTCGACCGGCAGGCCGGGCCGGTCGAAGGCGACCGAGCGGACGACGTTCGCGGTCTTCCTGCCGACGCCCGGGAGGCGCACGAGCGCCTCGAGGTCGTCGGGGACCTCGCCTGCATGCTCGGCGACGAGCGCCCGGGCCATGCCGAGCAGGCTTGCCGACTTGGCGCGGAAGAAGCCGGTCGGGCGGACGAGCTCCTCGAGCTCGGCGGTGTCGGCCGCCGCGAGGGCGGCCGCAGTCGGGTAGCGACGGAACAGCGCCGGGGTGACGAGGTTGACACGCTCGTCGGTGCACTGCGCCGAGAGGATCGTCGAGACCAGCAGCTCGTAGGGATCGCGATGCTCGAGGGCGCAAAGCTCGCCGGCGTCGCCCGGGTAGCGGGCGGCGAGCCGCGCCACGACAGTGCGCGCACGCGTGGCGCGCCTGCTGCCGCTGCTCACGCGGCGCTCGCCGTGCGCAGGGCCAGAGGCGGGCGCAGCGCTCCGGGACTCGGCCATGCGGCAGCGTACCGCCGGACGGGGCGGGAAGGGCCGGTCGCGGCCTTGGCTACGCTCGGGCGCAATGCTCAACCGCCTCGACCTGCGCGGGGTCCCCGCGACGGCGCCGCTCGGACTGCCCCGACCCGACCTCGGCGGCGAGGCGCCGGTGGAGGAGGTGCGCGCGCTGATCGCAGAGGTGCGCCGGCGCGGCGACGCCGCGTTGAGGGAGCTGACGCAGCGGTTCGACGGCGTCGAGATCGACGAGATCGCCGTGCCGCCGGACGAGCCCGGCCGGGCGCTCGACCGGCTCCCGGACGGTCTGCGGCAGGCGCTCACGGAGGCCCACGACGCCATCGAGGCGTTCCACCGGCACCGTGGCGCGCCCCCGGGCCGTATCGAACGCGGCGGGATCGCCGTCGAGCAACTCGAGATCCCCGTCGAGCGCGTCGGGTGCTACGTGCCGGGCGGCCGCGCCCGCTACCCCTCGACGGTGCTCATGACCGCCGTGCCCGCCCGAGTCGCCGGGGTGGGCTCGGTCGCCTGCTGCGTCCCTCCGGGGCCGGACGGCAGGCTCCCCGACGAGGTGCTCGCCGCGGCGGCGCTCGCCGGCGTCGACGAGGTCTTCAGGGTCGGCGGCGTCCAGGCCATCGCCGCGCTGGCCTACGGGACCGAGACGATCCGGGCCGTCGACGTCGTCTGCGGACCGGGGAGCAAGTGGGTGTCGCTCGCCCAGGCCGAGGTGCGCGGTGTCGTCGGCGTCCCCGCGAGCTTCGCCGGGCCGTCGGAGGTGGTCGTCGTCGCCGACGACTCGAGCCCGCCGACCTTTGCCGCGATCGACGTCGTGGTCCAGGCCGAGCACGGGCCGGACGGCCTGGCGTGGCTCGTCACCTGGTCCGAGGAGCTCGCCGGCGCCGTCGCGAAGGAGGTGGAGCGGCTCGTCGAGCGCTCCCCCCGGCGCGAGGAGACCCGGTCGACCCTCGAGCGCGGCGGCTACGCCGTCGTGGTCGACTCCCCGGAGCAGGCCATGCGGGTCGCCAACGAGATCGCCCCGGAGCACCTCGAGCTCCTTCTCGAGGACCCGGCACCGCTGTTGCGGCTCGTGCGGCATGCTGGCGCCGTGTTCCTCGGGCCGCTCTCGCCGGCGTCGGTCGGCGACTACGTCGCCGGGCCGAGCCACGTGCTCCCCACGTTCGCAAGCGCCCGGTTCGCGAGCGTCCTCGGGGTCGAGGACTTCGTGCGCCGCGTCCACGCCGTGGAGGTCGGGCGGTCCGGGATCGAGAGGGTCGCCCCGCACGTCGCCGCGCTCGCCGACGCCGAGGGCCTTGCCGCTCACGCCGAGTCGGTCAGGCTCCGCGTCGGCGCGCCCGGGTGGAGCGCCTCGTGAGCGTCCCCGCCGCCACCCGCCTCGCGCCGCGTCGCGACGTGTCGCTGCTCCCCGGGTACCACTCGCCGCAGGTCGAGGTCGCGGTCCGCCTCAACGCGAACGAGGCGCCCGAGCCGCCGCCGGCCGAGTTCTTCGAGGAGCTCCGCCGTGAGGTCGGCGACGTCGCCCTCAACCGCTACCCGGACCGGGAGGCGCTCGCCCTTCGCGAGGCGGTCGGCCTGCAGCACGCGCTCCCGCCCGAGCGCGTCTACTGCGCCAACGGATCGAACGAGGTCCTCCAGTCGGTCTTCCTCGCCTACGGCGGGCCCGGGCGGGCCGCCGCGGTGTTCGAGCCGAGCTACGCCCTCCACCCGCACATCGCACGCGTCACCGGGACCGAGGTCGTCGAGGGGGAGCGCGACGCCGAGATGCTGATCGGCGAGCGCGAGCTGGCTCGCCTCCTCGCGTCGGCCGGTCGGCGCCGGGCGTCCAGCCCGGAGATCGTCTTCCTCTGCTCGCCGAACAACCCGACCGGGCGCGCCGAGCCGCGGGCGACCATCGAGCAGGTGCTCGCACGCGCCCCGGGGCTCGTCGTCGTCGACGAGGCCTACGGGCAGTTCTCGAGCTGGTCGGCGTGCGAGCTGCTCGCCGACCACCCCAACCTCGTCGTCGTCCGGACGTTCTCGAAGACGTGGTCGCTCGCCGGGCTGCGGCTCGGGTACGCCCTCGCCGACCCCCGCGTGGTGGAGGACCTCGGCCGCGTGACGCTCCCGTACCATCTCGACGCGATCAAGCAGCGTGCCGGCCGGATCGCGCTCCGGTACGAGGGCGCGATGCACGAGCGCGTCGCCCGGCTGGTCGGCGAGCGCCTGCGGCTCGTCGACGGGCTCGCCCGCCTCGGGCTCGAGGTGTTCCCCTCGGACGCCAACTTCGTGCTGTTCAAGGTCGGCAGCCGGGACGCACGCGAGCTCTGGCGGGAGCTGCTCAGCCGCTCGGTGCTCGTGCGAGACGTCTCGGGCTGGCCACGGCTGCAGGGCTGCCTTCGGGTGACCGTCGGTACGCCCGCCGAGGACGACGCCTTTCTCGCCGCGCTGTCCGCGGCGCTCGGCTGACGGACGGGGAGGGGCGATGGCGGCTCGTCGGGCGGTGCGCGACCGGACGACGAAGGAGAGCACAGTCCACGTCGAGCTGGACCTCGACGGGAGCGGGAGCGCCGAGGTCTCGACCGGCCTGCCCTTCTTCGACCACATGCTCGCCCAGCTGGCGCGCCACGGGCGCCTCGACCTCGTGGTCCGCACCTCCGGCGACCTGGAGGTCGACGCCCACCACAGCGTCGAGGACACCGGGATCGTCCTCGGCGAGGCGCTCGCGTCGGCCCTCGGCGACAAGGCAGGCGTTCGCCGCTTCGCGTCGGCGAGCGTCCCGCTCGACGAGGCGCTCGTCGAGGTCGCCCTCGACCTATCCGGCCGGGCGTTCCTCCGCTACGACGTCCCGCTCGGGGCCGAGGCGCACCCGCTCGGCTCGCCGGGCTTCGAGCCGCAGCTCGCCGAGGAGTTCTGGCGGGCGCTCGTGGGCCTGGCTGGCGTGACGCTGCACGTCGGCCTGCGGCACGGCCGGAACACCCACCACGTGCTCGAGGCGTCGTTCAAGGCGGTCGCCGTCGCGCTGCGCGACGCGGCACGCCTGGAGGGCGGCGGGGTGCCGTCGACCAAGGGCGTGCTGTGATCGCCGTGCTCGACTACGGCATCGGCAACCTCCGCTCGGCGGAGAAGGCGCTCCAGCGCGTCGGCGGCGAGGCCCGTCTCGTCTCCGACCCGGCCGATGCGGAGGGGGCGACAGGGATCGTGCTCCCCGGCGTCGGCGCCTTCGGAGCGTGCGCGCGGGCGCTGAGAGCTTCCGGCCTCGACGCCGTCGCCCTGCGAGCGCTTCGCGACGGCGTGCCCTTCCTCGGGATCTGCGTCGGCTGCCAGCTCTTGTTCGAGGGCTCGGAGGAGGACCCCGACGAGACCGGCCTCGGCGTGCTCGACGGCGGCGTGAGGCGCATCCGCGGCGACGTGAAGCTCCCGCAGATGCAGTGGAACCGGCTCGAGCTCCGCCCCGGCGGCCGCTCGGCGATGCTCCCGCCGGGCGTGGAGGGGGGATGGTTCTACTTCGTGCACTCCTACGCGCCGGAGCCGGCCGGCGCGGCGCTCGACTGCGTCGTCGCGACGTGCGACTACGGCGGCCCGGTCGTCGCTGCCCTCGAACGAGGAGGCCTCTGGGCGACCCAGTTCCACCCTGAGAAGTCCGGGCGATCCGGGCTCGAGCTCCTCGGGCGCTTCGTCGCGGCGTCCTCCGGCGCGCCCGTCGTCGCGGCGTCCTCCGGCGCGCCCGTCGGCGAGGCGGGCTCGGGCGCGCGGCACGGCGGCGGCGCCGAGG
>DAHVLW010000196.1:0-2213 GCA_027320205.1 Acidimicrobiaceae bacterium | reverse complement strand
ACTCGGCGGTCTGCTACGCCCTCGGGATCACCAACGCCGACGCCGTGCGCCTCGGGCTTCTGTTCGAGCGCTTCCTCTCGCCGGCCCGGGACGGGCCGCCGGACATCGACGTCGACATCGAGTCCGGGCGGCGCGACGAGGTGATCGCCTACGTCTACGAGCGCTACGGCCGGGAGCACGCCGCCCAGGTGGCCAACGTCGTCACCTACCGCCAGCGCTCGGCGGTCCGTGACGTCGGGCGGGCTCTCGGCTATCCCCCGGGAGCGCTCGACGCGTGGTCGAGGCGCGTCGGCGGCTTCTTCGGCGCCCTCCCGCCGGGGGCCGCCGGGGACGTCGCCACCGGCGGCGTGCCCCAGGAGGTGCTGCGCCTGGCCGCCGAGCTCGACGGCTTCCCCCGCCACCTCGGGGTCCACTCCGGGGGGATGGTGATCTGCGACCGCCCGGTCGTCGCCGTCTGCCCAGTCGAGTGGGCGCGGCGCGAGGGGAGGACGGTGCTCCAGTGGGACAAGGAGGACTGCGCGGCGGTCGGGCTCGTGAAGTTCGACCTCCTCGGGCTCGGGATGCTCGAGGCGCTGCACCGCATGATCGACCTGGTCGCGACGCACCACGGCACGACTGTCGATCTCGCGACGGTCCCCCAGGAGGAGGCGGTCTACGAGATGCTCGCCCGCGCCGACTCGATGGGGGTGTTCCAGGTCGAGAGCAGGGCGCAGATGGCGACCCTGCCGAGGCTGCGCCCGAGCACGTTCTACGACCTCGTCGTCGAGGTCGCGCTGATCCGTCCCGGGCCGATCCAGGGACGCTCGGTCCACCCCTACCTACGGCGGAGGAACGGGGAGGAGGAGGTGAGCTTCCTCCACCCGCTCCTCGAGCCGGCGCTCGCCAAGACCCTCGGCATCCCGCTGTTCCAGGAGCAGCTGATGCAGATCGCCATCGACGTCGCCGGCTTCTCGGCGACCGACGCCGACGAGCTCCGCCAGGCGATGGGCTCGAAGCGCTCGGCGCAGCGCATGGAGCGCCTGCGGGGGCGGCTCCATACCGGGATGGCCGAGCGCGGGGTGACCGGCGAGGTGGCCGACCGGATCTACGACCAGCTTGCCGCCTTCGCCAACTTCGGCTTCCCCGAGTCGCACGCCGTCTCCTTCGCCTACCTCGTCTACGCCTCGGCGTGGTTCAAGCTGCACTACCCGGCGGCGTTCCTGGCGGCGCTGCTCGACTCCCAGCCGATGGGGTTCTGGTCGCCGCAGAGCCTCGTCGCCGACGCGCGGCGTCACGGCGTCGTCGTGCACGGCCCGCACGTCAACGAGAGCGCCGCCGGGACGAGCCTCGACGGCCATCCGGCGCCGGCCGCCCGCCTCGGGCTCTCCTTTGTCCGCGGGGTCGGGAGGACCTCGCGGCGAGGATCGCCGCCGGCCGCCCGTACTCGAGCCTCGAGGACCTCGCTCGCCGGAGCGGCGCGACCCGGGCGCAGCTCGAGGCGCTCGCCACCGCCGGCGCTTGCACCGGGCTCCCCGCGCTCGACGGCGCGGACCGAGGAGCGGGTCGCAGGGAGGCGCTCTGGGCGGTCGGTGCCCTCGCCTGGGGAGGGGCCCCACGGCTGCCGGGGATCGTCGTCGGGGTGGACGCGCCGAGCCTGCCGGAGATGACCCCGCTCGAGGTGACGGCGTCGAACCTCTGGGCGACCGGCGTGACCGGCGACGGGCACCCCGTCGAGCACCTGCGAGACGAGCTCGACCGCAGGGGCGCCATCAGCGCGGCGGCGCTCCTTCGCGGCGAGGGGGAGGACGGGGGGCGAGTGGTCGTCGCCGGCGTCGTCACCCATCGCCAGCGCCCCTCGACCGCGGGCGGCACCGTGTTCTTGAACCTCGAGGACGAGACCGGGGTCGTGAACGTCATCTGCTCGCGAGGCTGCTGGACCCGCTACCGGGAGGCGGCCTCCTCGGCGCAGGCGCTCGTCGTGCGCGGCCGGCTCGAGCGGGTGACGGGCGCGGTGAGCATCGTCGCCGAGCGCGTCGAGACGCTCGAGCTCCCCCTCGCCGTCGGGCGCTCACGGGACTTCCGCTGACGCCGCCTCAACCCGCCCGGCGGCGCATGCGCGTCGCCACCTCGGACGCCCCAGCCGTGAGCGCCGTGACGGCGGCGACGGAGGTCCACGGTCCGACCTTCTTCGCGAGCGGGTGTGAACCCGCCATGGCCGCCGTGTACAGCCCGGC
>DAHVLW010000192.1:0-5830 GCA_027320205.1 Acidimicrobiaceae bacterium | reverse complement strand
CCTCGGCTCCCGCGAGGCCGTGATGGAGTGGCTCGCCGAGGTCGCTGCCAGGCGGGCCGAGGAGCGTGGCGCCAGCGGCGATGCCGGCGCCTGACGGTCCGCCGCTCGACCTTGGATGGCTGATCGAGGTCTTGGACCGCTATGGCGTCGAGTACCTGATCGTCGGTGGGGTCGCGGCCATCGGCTACGGCGCGCAGCGTCCGACCGACGACGCCGACTGCGTCGTGCGCCGCGACCGAGCGAACCTTGAACGGCTGGCTGGAGCGCTCCGGGAGCTTCGGGCTCGGCTGCGCGTCGCCGGGCTGAGCGACGAGGAGGCCCGGCGGCTACCTGTGGAGATCGACGCGACCGCGCTCGACATGGCCGGCATGACCACCTGGATGACCGACGCCGGCCCCTTCGACGTGCTCGCTGGTCTCGAGGCGGCAGGTGGGAGGCTCGTGCCGTACGAGGACCTCGTCGAGCGCGCAACGGTGCTCCAGGGCGACGGGTTCGTGATCCATGCGGCCGGACTCGAGGACATCATCGCCGCCAAGGAACAGGCGGGCCGGGCGAAGGACAAGGAGGTACTGCCCGAGCTACGGGCGCTTCTCGACCCAGCGGGTGCGGCGAAGGACGAGTGATCTGTCTTGGCCGGAGAACGAAGTCTTGCAGACTGTTGACGGTCGACTACACCCAGTATCTTCGGTCGCAGGTCGCCGAGACCAGGCTGTTCGCGCACCAGCGCGAGGGTCAGACTTACGAAGTTCGTAGGCATTCCCACGTACCTCGGCGGGTGAACGTCCTGGTAGCAGGAGTGGGTGGCCGCGAGCCGGACGAAAAGCTGTAGGCATACGATTCATCGAGGTGAGCTGCCGGATCATGCAGTCTCGTAGGCGTGTACCTTCGAGAGACGCGCCGGACGAACGGTGTGCGACTGGCGGCGCTTCTGTGACCGCGAGGACGCCGGCCCGTTCTGCGGGCTTGTCCCCTCGGAGTGCTCCTTTGGGGGAAGCGTGAGCCGGGGCTCGATCACCCGGGCCGGCAACGTGCATCTGCGCCGGCAGCTCGTCGAGTCCGCCTGGGCGTATCGTTCGGGCCTGGCGCTCGGGACCCAGCTTCGCCGGCGCCAGGAGGGCGTCTCGCCAGAGACCCTCGCTCGTGCCTGGGCCGCGCAGGTCGACCTGTGTCGGCGCTTCCGCGCCCTCGACGCCCGAAAGTCCGTGCGGGGAATCGTCGTCGCCGTCGTCGCGCGCCGTCTCGTCGGCCACCTCTACGCCGAGATGGTGGCGTAAGTCACCCTCTCCGCCGTGTCGGATCGGTCCCCGGCCTCGACTGTCGGTGACCGAGCTCTCCGTGACGCGCCAGGCGCCGCCGTGGCAGGAAAGCACCCCGCTCCGTCTTTGCGCCGGCTCTCGGAGCCGTCGCGTTCCAAGTCTGGGGCTCCGTCCTGCGGATTGCAGACATGCGTGGCGAAGGCCCGCGAATGCGAGATTGGCGGCTGGTCGAGCCAATCAGCCCTGGCGCGCCACGAAGACCTCCGAGCATGACCGCCGCCGCGGGACTGGGCCCCGCGGAAGACGCAGCAGCCGTCACCCCAGGGGACCCCGCCGTCTGCTCGGCTCTCAACACGCGACGGGCCCTTGGCCCGTCGCGTCCCAGATCGGTGCTACGCAGGAAATCCAGGGGACTTGACAAACTGTTCCATACAAGAGGAGCCAAGGTGGTCCCCGCCTGAGACGACAGCAACGAGCCGTTCATGCACGGCTGGACGATCCGGCCCGACAGCACGTACTGGTTTGCCCCGGGCATCCACACGTTCGGGCGCGGCCAGCACTCGTCGATCGGCGTCGCCAATGAGGACGTCTTCGTGGGAGCGCCCGGCTCGGTCGTCGACGGCGGGCACCGGAACGATCACGCACTCGGGCCTTCGGCTCCCTCCAACCCTGCGGGCGGGCCAGGTGCTCACGTTCTGAGCTTCTGGTCGGCCCGCAGGTGGCCATCACCCGGAGGCCGTACCCCGGCGCTTGGCGCACGGTCGTGCCTGCCGGCCGCTACCGCATCGCCGCACGTGCCCCGTCGACGCCGCGGACGACCTTCGTCGTGAGCATCCCGAGCCCCTCGATCTGTATCCGGACGGTGTCGCCATCCTCGAGCGACCACGGCGCCGGCGGCACGAGGCAGGTGCCGGTCGAGAGCACGGCACCGTCGGGGAAGACGTCCGCGCGGCGGAGGAAGGCGACGAGCTCTTCGAGGCGGCGGTGCAACAGCGCCGTCGTCGCCGCCCCCGACCAGGCGAGCGCGCCGCCACGCTCGATGTGGAGCTCGATCCGAAGCGAGTAGGGGTCGGCGACCTCCCACGCCGGCGTGACGCCGGGACCGAGGGCACAAGCCCCGAGGTAGGTCTTCGCCTGGGGGAGATAGAGGGGATTCTCGCCCTCGATCGAGCGCGAGGAGACGTCGTCACAGATCGTGTAGCCGAGGAGCTGCCCGCCGGCGCCGACGACGACAGCGAGCTCGGGCTCGGGAACGTCGAGTGTCGAGTCCTCGCGGATCGCGATCGACCCGCGGTCGCCGACGACCTTCCACGGCACCGACTTGAAGAAGAGCTCGGGCCGCTCGGCCTCGTAGACGCGCTCGTAGACGTCGGCCGAGCGCTCGCTCTCCTCGACTCGCGCCTGGCGGGAGATCTCATAGGTCACGCCGCACGCCCAGACCTCGGTGCGGCCGTCGACCGGCGCGAGGAGGCGCGCCCCGCCGTGCACGGACGAGCCCTCCGCGGCGGCCTCCTCGACGAGCGCGCGGAGCTCGTCGGGCCCGAGCGCCCACAGCTCGGCGAGGGAGGAGAGCCGGGGGATCTCGACCAGGCGCTCGCCGACTCGCAGGCCCGGGCGAGGCGCCCTCGTCGACGGCTCTTCGTACCTCACGATCTGCACGGCGACCTCCTTGTGCCTGACGCCGGATCCCTCCAGGATGACGTGCGGCAGGCCACGTCTGCCAGCAACCGGTGCGGACGCGGCCGCCGACGACTCTCGCCAGGGACCGCCACCCGCGCGAGACGAGGCGATCGGCCGACTGTGGCAGGGTCACCGCACAGGAACTCCGACGCGCTGCTCGCCCGCCTGCTCGGCCGACGCGCTCGTCGCCCTCCGGCTCGCGAACGGCTTCGTACGGGTGACGGTGAACGACGCGCCGTCTGTCCTGAGCGGGCTCTCCCGGTCGAGCGCGGCGACGTCGGACGGTCCGGGGACGAGCATCATGTTGACCGACCGCAACGTCGGCTGCGTCGGCAAGTCGATCGAGCTGCGCAGGTAGACGCTATCGGCAAGCGATCCCGTGCACTTCCGGCCGAGATCTGCCACCCAGAAGTGCGAGAAGTCGGCGAGGAAGTTGGCCGGTCCGTAGCTGAGAGAGACGGCAGGTGCGACGCCGCTTCCAACGACGAGCGGGACTAGCCGGAGGAGCAAGCTGAGAATGCCGCGCATGGCTGGTCCCTTCGGGTAGAGCGCTCCGACGGGATGAGTGGGACCGGGTGCAACGGGACGAGCAGGGTCGTCGGTCCTTGCGACGCAAGCGCCCCGATTACTCAATCGACTCGTCGCCGCGGCGTCTGGGTGGTGGGACGCAGCGAGGCGCCGAGCGGCGCAGCGCCGAGCAGCCTCAGAGCTCCACGGTGATGCCGGCGCCGAGCCGCGTCGCCCGCCTCAGCACGACCGACGCCGCCGCGACGTCCTCCGCAGCATGGCCGACCGACTTGAACACCGTGATCTCGTCACAGCTCGTCCGTCCCGGGCTGCGCCCCGCCAGGATCTCCCCGAGCTCGGCGAGCGCCGCCGGCTCGAAGCCCTGGAGCTCTGACGCCCCGGCCGGCGGGGGGCCCGCGGCGTCGCGGTGCTCGACGACGACACGCGACCGCTCGAGGAGCGCTCGCGGCAACTCCGCTCCGCTCCCGACCGAGCTGACATGCGCGCCCGGCATGACCCAGGCGTCCTCGATCAGGGGCTCGCGAGCATCCGTGCAGCAGAACACGATGCTCGCGCCGCGCACTGCCTCCTCGGCGCTGTGACAGACGGCTGCGTCGGCACGCCGGCGTCCGGCGAGCTCGGCCGCCGCGGTGGCGTCACGCGACCAGATGCGCAGGCGTCGCCCGGCGAGCGCGTGGTCGATCGCAGCGACGTGGGCGTCGCCCTGGGCGCCCGCGCCGAGGACGGCGACGTCGCCGGGCAGCTCCGGCAGCAGCGCGCACGCCGCGATCATCGCCGTCATCGCCGTCCGCATTGCAGTGATGTGCTCAGCACCGAGGAGGGCGGTCGGCGTGCCGGTCTTCTCGTCGAAGACGGCGAGGAGCGCCTGGTGCGACGCCGTCCCTTCGTCGCGCCTGCCGGGGAAGACGCTCACGAGCTTGGCAGCGAGCCCGAATCCCGGGACGAAGCCCGGCATCGCTCCGAGCCAGCCCGACGCGGTCCGGGCGGCGATCCTCGGCGGCACGGACGCCCTGCCTTCGCTGGTGGCGACGAGCGCCGCTTTCAGGGCGTCGGCCAGCTCGTCGAGCGGGAGGAGCCGGCGGACGTCGGCCTCGCCCAGGATCAGCATCGGCGGCACGGCGAATCGTCGCACACCTGTCACGACGCGGGCCAGCGGGACGCCGCGCTCTCGGCGCTGCGACGAGCTCTCGCCTCGGCACCCGCGTGCACGCGGATGCAGGATTCGAGCGCCAGACGCAAGGGGTACCTCGAACATCTGATCGCGGGTGCGATCATGGGGCGACGCAGACGCTCTACGAGGCTGCCGGCGACGGACGCCTTCCCGCGTCACGAGAGCTTCGTCGGGCTCCATCCGCTCAGCGACCCGCGTCTCATGTGGCACGAGGTGCTCGCCGCCGAGGGCATCCGCGAGCTGCAATGGCTCGAGCGCGCGGAGGGCTACGTCGAGAGGTACCTCGAGCACGAACCGCTCGACCTTGGCGACGTCCTCATCGTCTACTCGAACGGCGGCCGCAACGCCGCCGGCATCGAGGCCGCCTTCTATGCCTCCCGGCGCGGCCTGTCGACCGTGGCCGTGACCTCGCTCGGCGACATCGAGCAGCCCGCCGAGCGCTCCTCCGGCGGTCGTCGTGCAGACGTGCGCGACCTCCGCATCGACACTGGGGTGCCCGTCGCCGATGGCGTGATCGACGTCCCCGGATGGGGACGGCAGGTCGGCGCGACCTCGACGGTGGCCGCCTGCGCCGTGAAAGCCACCGCTCGGCGGCCGATAGGGAGCAGGATGTGCGAGATGAGCGTCACGCGAGGAACCGGGGGGGTCTGGCCGGCTCAGACCGCCGTCGAGCACGAGACCCGGCGCGAGCTCGCCGACGAGGCCGAGGCCTATCTCGACGGGCGGCTCGCCGAGCGCCTGGAGGCCACCGGCATCGCCGTCCCGATCTGGACCTGGACCAACCTGCTCGCGCGCGGCGACGAGAGCGATCTCAGGGCCGAGGCGGAGCACGAATCGAGGTGGTGGGTGGAGCCCGCCGAGCGTTGGCGCGAGGCCCGCTCGTACCTCGCGACGCTCGTCGTCAGGCTCGGCACGGTCCTCGGTCCCGTCGACCGGCTGCAGCGTGAAGTGCTCCTGCCGCTGGAGGCGGACCTCGCGGCGCGCCAGGACGTCGGTGCCTGGCAACCGGGTGACCTGGCGAGGCACGTCGAGGCGGCCCTTTGCGCCTACCGGCGATCCCGGCTTCGTGCCGAGGCGGCGAGGTGCCGCCCACCGGCTGCGGCAGCTCCAAGGACTCCGACTGCGCCGGCGGTGCCCCCTACGGGAGCAGGCGCCCGCCTCAGGACGGCACCGGACCTCCCCGCACGGCGACCTC
>DAHVLW010000188.1:0-1743 GCA_027320205.1 Acidimicrobiaceae bacterium | reverse complement strand
TCCTCGTGGTCGGCAAGCTCTGCTGGGAGGTCCGCCAGCGTTCCTACGATTTGATCGTCGTCGACGCTGCGGCTTCCGGTCACATCGTGAGCCAGCTCGGTGCACCCCAGGCGATCAACGACCTCGTCCGCGTGGGTCTCGTTCGTCAACAGACGGACTGGATGCTCGAGCTGCTCTCCGAGCCCGCCACCACCGGGGTGGTCGTCGTCACCACGCCGGAGGAGATGCCGGTTGCCGAGACGCTCGAGCTCACGGCCGCGCTGCGCAGCGAGACGACGGTCGACGTCGCGGCGGTCGTCGTGAACCGGGTCCTGCCCGAGCTGTTCGCGGCGCGCGAAGAGGAGGTCTTCGAGGGGTTGGGGCGACCAGCGGTGGTTGCGCACCTCGCCGGGGCGCTCGAGGCCGATCCCGTGCCGCTGCTGGACGCCGCTCGCCTTGCCGTCACGTTGCGCCGGACGGGTGCCGGGCACCTCGAGCGGCTCCGTGCCGCCCTCCCCGGCGACATTCCCACCCTCTACCTGCCCTACCTCTTCGCGCGGGAGCAGGGGCGCCGCGCGACCCGCCGCATCGCCGACGAACTCGCCGCGGAGCTCGGATGACGGCGGGAGCCGGAGGCCGGCGAACGGCCGGGGCGGGACGGACGACCGGGGCGGAACGGACGGACCGGGGCGACCTGGAGGCGCTGGTGGCGGCGCGCGAGATCGTCGTGTGCTGCGGCCCCGGCGGCGTTGGCAAGACGAGCACTGCCGCAGCGATCGGGACCATGGCGGCACTTCGCCACGGGGGCCGGGTCCTCGTGGTCACGGTGGACCCGGCGCGCCGGCTGGCGACGGCACTCGGGCTGTCGGGGATCGGCAACGACGCAACCGTCGTGCCGCCTGCCGCGCTGGCTGGTACGGGGCTCACCTTCCGCGGCCAGCTCGAGGTGGCGATGCTCGACACCAAGCAGTCCTGGGACGACCTCGTTCGTCGCCACGCCCCGGACCGGCGCAGCGCGGAGGAGATCCTCGCCAACCCTCTCTACGAGAACGTGGCGGGCCGCTTCGTCCAGAGCCACGACTACATCGCCGCGGAGCGCCTCTACGAGCTACACCTCCAGGGGGACTACGACCTGATCGTGGTGGACACCCCGCCCTCGCGCAACGCGATCGACTTCCTCGAGGCGCCGCGGCGGATGGCGGAGTTCTTCTCGTCCCGGCTCCTGCGCTGGCTGGTCGCGCCCTACCGCGTCCGGCTCGTGAACCTGGCCTCCCGGCCGTTCACCCAGGTGGCAGATCGAATCCTCGGGAGCGCATTCCTCGCCGACGTGACGGAGTTCTTCCTCGCCTTCCAGGGCATGTACGACGGCTTCGTCGAGCGGGCAGCCGCGGTCCAGGCACTCCTGGCGGACCCGCGGACGACCTTCGTCACCGTCTCGACCCTGGAGCCGGCGGCCCGGCGCGAAGCCGAGGTCCTCATGTCCGAGCTCGTCGCGCGTGGGCTCCCGCTCGGCGCGCTCGTCCTCAACAAGGTCTTGCCGGGCTACTTGCTGGATCCGGTGCCGGCTGCAACGGCCGAGCGTCTCCGAGCCGACGCCGCTGGGGTCGCCGCGACGCTGCTCGCCGCGGGGCCGGAGGGGCTCCCGCCGGATGCCGACGAGCGCCTCGTCGCCGGCGTGCTGAACGAGGTCGCCGAGAGCTACCTCGGGTATCGGGTCGTGGCGCGCCGTGAGGCGGAGCAACGGGCCCGCCTCGGCGCCCTGCC
>DAHVLW010000175.1:0-2475 GCA_027320205.1 Acidimicrobiaceae bacterium | reverse complement strand
GGGCGTCCACCGAGAGGTGCGAGTAGAGCGCCGCGTCGCCGTAGGGGTAGACGGCGCCGGACATCGTGACGACCCAGTAGCCCTTGCCGTCCGGGGTGACGGCGAAGGCGGACACGGGCGTCGTGAGCGCGACGTTGGCCGGGGAGCCGTAGAGGACGGCGTCGCCGAAGTGGTAGACGCTGCCGCTCCGCGAGACGAGCCAGTAGCCCCTCCCGTCGGGCGTCACGCCGAAGGCGACGATCGGGCTCGAGGGGGGCGTGGCGGCGAGCGAGCCGAAGAAGCCGGCGTCGCCGTAGTTGTAGACCGCCCCGAACGAGCTCACGAGCCAGTAGCCCTTGCCGCCGGGCGTCGAGGCCATGGCGACGATGGAACGGGGGCCCTGCTTGGACACCGAGGCGTAGAGGACGGCGGCCCCTTGGTGGACCACCTCGCCGTTCGAGGTCGCGTACCAGTAGCCGGTGGCCATGGCTGCCGCCGCGGGCTTCTTCGGCGGGGTCGTGCCGGCAACGTAGATGTGGACGATCTCGCTCGCCGGGCTGCCGACGCCGTTGACCGCCGTGACGACGACCTCGTGGCTGCCGGCCGCCGAGGGGGCCGGCTTGCCGGCGATGAAGCAGAAGGGTACGCCCGCCTTGGTGACGAACCGCAGCCCCGCGGGCAGCGTGCCGGAGAGCGAGAAGGCCGGCGTCGGCGAGCCGCTCGCCGTGATCCGCAGCTTGGCGTAGGCGCCGACCTTGGTCGAGATCGCCGTCCCGCCCCCGAGCCGGGGCGCCGCGTGGCGGGCGACCACCTTGACACCGGCCACGGTGATGTGGACGACCTGGTGGGCGGCCGGTGCGACGCCGTTCTCCGCCGAGAGGTCGAGCGTGTAGGACCCTGCCGCCGACGCGTACGGCGTCCCCGCGAGGAAGAAGGCGCTGCCGGCGTAGGCGGGGACGAGGCGCACGCCCCTCGGCAGCGTGCCCGTGGCGGTGAGGTGCGGCTTCGGCGAGCCGGTGGCCGCGATCAGGTCCTTCGCGTAGACGCGGGCCTTGAGGGCGAAGCTCGACGCGCTCGTGAAGCGGATCGTCGGGGCGATCACGGCGATCGTGACGCTGTGCTCAGCCTGCGTCCCGACCCCGTTCGAGGCGGCGATCGTAAAGGTGAAGGTCCCCGCGGTGCTGAGAGTGCCCGAGAGCGCGCCCGTCGACGCGTTCAGCGACAGGCCTGGCGGGACCCTCCCGCTCACGACCGAGAACCTCGGCACCGGGTAGCCGCTCGCGGCGAAGCGGTAGTAGAAGCGCGTCCCGATCCTCGCCGACCTCGCCGGCGCGTCCCTCGTGAACGACGGCGCGCTCGGGGCGACGACGGTGATGGTGATGGAAGGGGTCTGGGAGGACCCGTAGCTGTTGGTCGCTTCGAGGGTGAAGGTGTAGGCACCGCCCGAGGTCGGCGTCCCGGAGAGGACGCCGGTCGACTGGTCAAGCGTGAGCCCAGGCGGGAGCGAACCGCTGCTCAGGAAGAAGAACGGAGCTGGGCTCCCGCTCGAGGTGAAGGTGTAGCTGTACGCCTGGCCGACCTGGGCCGAGGCCGAGGGGGAGTCGGCGGTGAAGTAGGGGGGCGCGGGGTAGGCCACCGTCATCGTGATCACCGGGGTCGACGTGTAGCCGACGGCGTTGACCGCCTCGATCACGAAGGTGTACGTGCCCGACGTCGTCGGCGTGCCAGAAAGGTACCCGGTCGTCGAGTTGAGGCTGAGGCCGGGCGGGAGCGAGCCGCTCAGCATCGCGAACGTCGGCGTCGGCGAGCCGCCGGCGAGGAAGGTGTACCCGGTGAAGGTGCCGCCGGTGACGAGCGAGGTCGGCGGCGAGTCCGCAGTGAAGTACGGCCTCGTCGCCACCGTGACCGAGATCGTCAGCGGCTGCGAGTTGACGCTGCCGATCGAGTTCGACGCCTCGACGACGAAGGAGGAGGAGCCGATCGTCGTCGGCACGCCGGAGAGCAGCCCGGAGCTCGAGAGGCCGAGCCCCGGTGGCAAGGAGCCCGAGCTCACGCTGAAGGTCGGCGCGGGGCTGCCGCTCGCGGCGAACTGGTAGCTGTAAGAGTAGCTCTGCGCCGCCGAGGACGGCGGGGCATCCGCGGTGAACGACGGTGTGCTCGCGGCCGAGACGACGATGGTGATCGACTTCGTCACGGCGTTCGGGCTCGTGCCGTTCGCCGCCTGGACGGTGAAGGTGAACGAGCCGATCGCCGACGGCGTGCCGGAGAGGACGCCAGTCGACGAGCTGAGCGACAGACCGGTCGGAAGGTTCCCGCCCGTCGGGACCGAGTAGGTGATGGGTGACGACCCGCTCGCGGTGAACGTGTAGCTGTACGCCACGCCGACCGTCGCAGCCGTCGGCGGGTTGTACGCGGTGAACGTGGGGGCGGTAGCTGCCCATGCCGGCACGGCGCCGAGGACGAGCAGGGCCGTCGCCAGCAGCGACCCGGCTGCAA
>DAHVLW010000173.1:0-3144 GCA_027320205.1 Acidimicrobiaceae bacterium | reverse complement strand
TCTCGGGCTCCTCGCCGATGCTCAGCGCGAGCGTGGTCAGCCCGATGGGCCGCCCCCCGAAGCGGACGCAGAGCACCTCGAGCAGGCGCCGGTCGACCCGGTCGAGCCCGAGCTCGTCGATGCCGAAGAGCTCGCAGCCGGCGCGTGCCGACTCGAGGGAGATCACCCCGTCGCCGCGCACCTCGACGTAGTCCCTGACGCGGCGCAGCAGGCGGATGGCGAGGCGCGGCGTCCCCCGCGAGCGGAGGGCGATCTCCGCCGCGCCGGCGTCGTCGCAGGTCACGCCGAGGAGGCCCGCGCTCCGGCGGACGATCTGCTCGAGCTCGCCCGGCGTGTAGAGCCCGAGCGCCTCCACGAAGCCGAACCGGTCGCGGAGCGGGCCGGTCACGAGGCCGGTGCGTGTCGTCGCGCCGACGAGGGTGAAGCGCGGCAGCTCGAGCCGGACGCTGCGCGCCGTCGGGCCCTTGCCGATCACGATGTCGATCTCGAAGTCCTCCATCGCCGGGTAGAGGATCTCCTCGACCGCGCGGTTGAGCCGGTGGATCTCGTCGATGAACAGCACGTCGCCCGGCTGCAGGTCGGTCAGCAGCGCGGCGATGTCCCCGCCACGGGCGAGCGCGGGACCGGAGGTGACGCGAAAACCCCGACCCATCTCGCCGGCGACGATCCCGGCGAGCGTCGTCTTGCCGAGGCCGGGCGGGCCGGCGAAGAGCAGGTGGTCGACGGGCTCGTCCCGGCGCTGGGCGGCCTGGAGGATCACCTCGAGGTGGCTGCGCACCTCGTCCTGCCCGACGAAGTCGGCGAGCCGCCGCGGTCGCAGCCCGCCCTCGAGCGCCTCCTCGTCTCCCTCGGCCCCCGGCGCGACCGGACGCCGCGCCCCGGCGACGGCCGGCGCCTGCGCCGCGGCCGGCTCGAGCACCTCGCGCCTCGGGCTCACGTCGAGGGCGCGAGCTCGCGCAGCGCCTCGCGCAACAGCTGCTCCACACTGCCCTCCCTCGCGATCTTGAGCACGACCGAGCGGACCTCTTCCTGGCTGTAGCCGAGGGCGGCGAGCGCCTCGGCGACCTCGGCGTGGGCGCCGCCGGGGCCGCCGCCGGTGCCGATGATCGCAGCGCCCGCCTCCGTGGCAGCCGGGCCGCCGTGCGCTCCGGCCGCCGCCGCTCCCGCCGGCGCCGCGGGCGCCTGGGAGGACCGCCCGTCCTGGTGCGCTCCGGCACGGTCCCTCGCGCCCGCCCGGTCCCCGCCGACGTCCCCCGCCGCCGTGCCGCCCGCCTCACCGGCGCCGGTCCGGTCGCCGACGGGCAGCGCCCAGTGCCGCGTCAGCATGCCGGCGAGCTCGGCGGCACGCGGTGCGAGCTCCACGACGAGGCGCGCGGCGGTCTTGCGGCCGACGCCGGGCACAAGGACCAGGGAGTCGACGTCCTCGGCGGCGAGGGCGCGGGCGAGGGCATCCGGGGTGAAGGTCGACAGGATCGCGAGGGCGAGCGCCGGTCCGACGCCGTGCGCCCCGATCAACAGCTCGAAGGCGCGCCGCTCCCCCGGGCCGGCGAAGCCGAAGAGCGAGATGGCGCCCTCGCGCACGTGGGTGTGGACGGCGAGGGCGACGGGCGAGCCGGGCCGGCCGAGCTCGGCCGCGAGGCGCGGAGCCACCTCGACGACGTAGCCCACGCCGCCGACGTCGACGACGAGCTCGGCGCTCGTCTCGCCGAGCACGACCTCCGAGAGCGTGCCGCGGAGCGAGCCGATCACCGGCGCGCCCCCGTGAGCCGGGACTCGGCGGCACTCTCGTGCGTCGCCAGGGCTGCCCGCGGGACCGGCGCGGCCGCAGTGCCGGCGGGTCCGGAGCTCTTGGCGGCGAGCCGGCCGGCACGCGAGGACGCGAGGTGGCAGAGCGCGAGCGCCAGCGCGTCGGCCGCGTCGGGCGGCCGCGGCGGGCGCGGGAGGTGCAGCAGCCTCGCGACCATCTCCTGGACCTGCTCCTTGGTCGCCGCGCCGTAGCCGGCGACGGCGAGCTTCACCTCGTTGGCGCTGTACTCGGCGACCTCGCAGCCCGCCTCGGCCGCGGACAGCAGGGCGACGCCGCTCGCCTGGCCGACGGACATCGCGGTGCGCGCGTTGGTCTGGAAGAAGACCCGCTCGACGACGACGACGTCGGGACGGACCTCGGCGACGAGCTCGCCGAGGTCCCGCCGCAGCGTCGCGAGGCACTCGGGGAGGGGCAGCTCACGAGGCGTCGTGACGACCCCGGCGGAGACGGCGCGCTCCTCTCCCCCGCCCGCGGCCACGAGCCCGTAGCCGCACCGTGAGAGACCGGGGTCGATCCCGAGCACGAGCACCTGCCGTCGAGCGGGGGGAAACATGTGTTCGAGGCTAGCCGCCGGCCGGACGGGAGCGGGGGATCTCTCCCGGCCCGGGGCTCACCGGCCTGGCCGGCAGCAGGCGCGAGAGCTGCTCAGGCGCTCACCTGCTCCAGGATCGCGTCGGGGATGTCGAAGTTCGACCATACGGTGTCGACGTCGTCCTGCTCGTCGAGCAGCTCGAGCAGGTGGAGGACCTTCCGGGCGGTTGCCTCGTCGGAGACCTCGACCGTCGTCGTCGGGACCATCTGGAGCTCGGCGGACTGGACGGCCATCCCCGCCACCTCGAGCGCGGCGCGCACCGCGGCGAGGTCGTGCGGCGGGGTGTGGACGGCCCACGACTCGCCCTCGTCGCGCAGGTCCTCCGCCCCGGCGTCGAGCACGGCCGCCATGAGCTCGTCCTCGGAGATGCTGCGCGCCAGCGTGACGACTCCCTTCCGCTCGAACTGCCACGAGACCGCGCCCGGCTCGGCCATCGATCCGCCGTTGCGGGAGAAGATCGTCCGGACCTCGGCGCCCGTCCGGTTGCGGTTGTCCGTCAGGCACTCGACGATGACCTCGACCCCCGAGGCCGCATAGCCCTCGTAGGAGACGGCCTCGTAGCGGACGCCTTCGAGCTCGCCCGTGCCGCGCTTGACGGCGCGCTCGATGGTCTCGAGCGGCACGGAGGCGTCACGAGCCTTCTGAAACATGGTCCGCAGCGTGGCGTTGGCGTTGACGTCGCCACCGCCCTCGCGCGCCGCCACCTCGACCTGCCGGATCAGCTTGGCGAACAGCTTCCCGCGGG
>DAHVLW010000088.1:0-6328 GCA_027320205.1 Acidimicrobiaceae bacterium | reverse complement strand
GGCGCCGGGGCGGTGCAGGAGCTCTTCTACCGCGTCGTCCAGGTCTCCCGTGACCGCTTCGGCGGCGCGATCTGCGTCGGATCCTGCGCCGTCTACCGCCGCGCCGCCCTCGACGAGATCGGGGGCACGGCGCTCATCGAGCACTCCGAGGACGTCCACACCGGCTTCGACCTCGCGCGGGCCGGTTGGGGCCTGCGCTACGTGCCCCTGCCGCTCGCCACGGGGATCTGCCCGAGCGACCCCGACGCCTTCCTCACCCAGCAGTACCGCTGGTGCTCCGGGTCGCTCACCCTGCTCGGCTCGTCGAAGTTCTGGACGACCAAGCTCGGGCTGTCACGGCGGCTGTGCTACATCTCCGGCTTCTGCTACTACCTGCACACCGCCGTCTTCAGCCTGATCACGCCGCTCATCCCGATCGTGCTCGCCGTCGCGCTGCCCGAGCAGGTGCACGTCCGCAACTACCTCTGGATCATCCCGAGCATGGTCTACAACCTCGTCATATTCCCCCTGTGGAACCGCGGGCGCTTCGGCCCCGAGTCGCTCATGGCGAAGACCCTCTACGGCTGGTCGCACCTCTTCGCGACCTGGGACGCCCTCCGCAAGCGCACGGCCGGCTGGCAGCCGACGGGCGGGCACGTCGGCTCCCGCGGCACCGACCGCGTCTGGCGGGCGATCGCGCTCTGGGGCGGGACGACGAGCGCCGTATGGGTGGGCTCCTGCGCCGTGCGCATGACCCAGTACGGCGTCGTGGCGTTCTCGTTCCTTTTGTTCAGCGGCCTCGTCTACGCTGGCGTCGTCGCCATGTGCCTGTACGCGCGCGTGCAGGCGCGCCGCCAGGTGGTGTCATGAGCTGGAAGAGCCGAGACCCGGTGCCGTATCCCTGCTGGGCGCCACCTCCCGGCTCGGTGGAGCCGCCCCGCGAGCGAAGGAGGCACAGATGAGCGAGCG
Source organism: Acidimicrobiaceae bacterium (assembly GCA_027320205.1). GTDB lineage: Bacteria > Actinomycetota > Acidimicrobiia > Acidimicrobiales > Bog-793 > JAKAOD01. The sequence goes on along the minus strand of DAHVLW010000088.1, from coordinate 5,380 downwards.
AGCGCCGGCCGGCGGCGTCGCCATCGTCGGAAGCGGCTACGTCGGGACGGTGGTCGCCGCCAGCTTCGCCCTGATCGGGCATCGTGTCGTCGGCGTCGAGTCCGACCCGGCCAAGCTCCGCCAGCTGCAGGCCGGGCGCGCTCCGTTCCACGAGCCCGGCCTCGACGAGCTGATCGAGCGGACGGCGGCGACCCGCCGGCTCAGCTTCACCGACGACCTCGCTGCCGCGACGGAGGACTGCACCGTGCTCTTCCTCAGCGTCGGGACGCCGCCCTCGCCGAGCGGCCAGCCGGACATGGGGGCGCTGAAGGAGGTCGTCGAGGTGCTCGCCGACCACCTGCGTCCCGGACAGGTCGTCGTCACGAAGAGCACCGTGCCGATCGGGACCGGCCGCTGGATCGCTTCCCTCGTCGCCGACCGGATCGCGACCGGGGGCCGTGCGCCGGTCGCCTTCGGCGTCGTCTCGAACCCCGAGTTCCTCAGGGAAGGCCATGCCGTCCAGGACTTCCTCCACCCGGACCGGGTGGTCCTCGGGAGCGACGACATCTCGGCGCGCAGGATCGTCGCCGAGCTCTACGAGCCGATCCTCGCCCAGCGCATTCCCGGCGACGCCAGCCGGCGCGACCGGGTGCCGCTGCTGGAGACGAGGCTCGCGACGGCGGAGATGATCAAGTACGCCTCGAACGGCTTCCTCGCCGCCAAGATCAGCTTCGCCAACGAGATCGCCCGGCTCTGCGAGTACGTCGGCGCCGACGTCACCGAGGTGACGGCCGGCATGGGGCTCGACCGCCGGGTCGGTCCGAGCTTCCTCCAGGCGGGCATCGGCTGGGGCGGCTCCTGCCTCGGCAAGGACCTCCAGGCGCTGCTCACGACGGCGAGCGAGTACGGCTACCGGCCGCGCATGATCGAAGCGTCGATCCTCGTCAACATCGACCAGCGCCAGGTCGTCGTCGACCGGCTGCTCACCAGCCTGCGCACCTTGCGCGGCGCTCGCATCTCGGTTCTCGGGCTCGCCTTCAAGCCGCACACCGACGACACCCGCGACGCGCCGGGGATCGAGATCTGCCGCCGGCTCATCGAGCGCGACGTCATCGTGACCGCCTACGACCCGATGGTGAAGTCGCTCGACGAGCTGCCCGAGCTGCGGATCGCAAGCGACCCGTATGCCGCCGCCCAGGGCGCCGACGCCCTCGTCCTCGCCACCGACTGGTCGGAGTTCGCGGACCTCGACCTCGACCAGCTGCGCACGCAGATGTCCGGCGACCTCCTCTTCGACGGCCGCAACATGCTCGACCCGGACGCCGTGCGCACGGCGGGATTCCGCTACCTCGGGATCGGGCGGCCGGAGGTGGGCCAGCCTGCCGGCTGGATCCGCCTCCTCCCCGAGCCGGCGCCGAGCGACTAGGGCCGGGCTCGCACCCTCGGGCGCCGGACGCGCGGAGGAGCCCCTGTGACACGCCGGAGAGCGCCGCCAGCCTCGGACATGGCATGACCAGCTCAATCGCCGCCCGAGGTGTGCCGTTGGCCACAGAGTGGCCACTGCTGGTGGCATTGCAGGTACATTACGTGAGGTGCGCGACGCCATCGCTGCTCTGGCCGTCGCCGCGCTCACCTTCCTTCCCGCTTCGCCGGCTGCCGGCACCGGCACTGCCGGGATGACCGCGGCCCAGCTCGTCGGGCGCGCCGCGACGGGGGCGCCCGGCACCCACCTCTTCGGCGTCGCCCTCTCGGGCATCGGCCAGCTCCCCGAGGTCACGGCCCTCGCCGCGCGCCTCCACCACCCCCTCGACGTCGTCAACGTCTACGTCGGCTGGGACAGCCCGTTCCCGAGCCGGTACGTCGAGGAGATCGCCGCCGCGGGCGCCGTGCCCGAGATCACCTGGGAGCCGTGGAGGCACCAGCTCGGGCTCCACCAGGACACCTACCCGCTCACCTCGATCGCCTCCGGCGCCCTCGACCGCTACGTCGAGGGCTGGGCCCGGGCGGCCGCGGCATGGGGCAAGCCCCTCCTGCTCCGCTTCGCCCAGGAGATGAACGGCGACTGGTACCCCTGGGACGTCGGCGTCAACGGCAACAGCGCGCTCGACTACGTGGGCGCCTACCGGCACGTCCACGACGTGTTCGACGCCGCCGGCGCGCGCAACGTGCTCTGGATCTGGAGCCCGAACGTCACCAGCTCGAAGACGCCGACCCTCGCATCTATGTACCCCGGATCGAGCTACGTCGACTTCGTCGGGATCGACGGCTACAACTCCGGCGTCGGCATCCCCTACGGCTGGTGGGCCTCGCCGGCGCAGGTCTTCGGCAAGACGCTCGCCGACGTCGCCACCTTCGCCGCCGGCAAGCCGGTCCTCATCACCGAGACGGGATCGAGCGAGCGCGGGGGAAGCAAGGCGGCGTGGATCGGCCAGTTCTTCGCCTACCTCGCGACGCAGCCCGAGATCGTCGGCTTCGTCTGGTCCGAGTACCCGGGCCGGGCCGACTGGCCGATCGAGACCTCGCCGGCCTCCGAGGCCGCGATGCGCGCCGGCCTGGCGAGCTACTGACGCTCGGGCCGTCCTGCACCGAGGCGGAACGCCGGACAGGGCCTCGCGTTCGGAGCTCATCCGGCGGGCCATCCGCCGCGAGCACGGGCGGCACGCACCGGGCGAGCGACGTGTCCCGCTTCGAGCTTCTTGCCGGCGCCCGGCCGGCGACCTTGCGCGACGCGGCCGGCCTGCCGCGGCAGGTCGGCGCGACCCTCGGTCCGTGCGCTCGTCAGGTCGCCGTCGGGAAGTGGTAGGAGGCACCCGTCTCGGCCCGCGGCGCCGGCCAGCGGGAGGTGACGACCTTCGCCCGCGTGTAGAACGAGACGCCCTCCGGCCCGTGCACCCTCCGCTCGCCGAAGAGCGAGTCCTTCCAGCCGCCGAAGGAGTAGTAGGCCATCGGGACCGGGATCGGCACGTTGATCCCGATCATCCCGACGCTCACCCCGCGGTGGAACCGGCGGGCCGCCTCCCCCGACGAGGTGAACAGGGCGGTGCCGTTGCCGTACGGGTTCCCGTTCACGAGCGCGATCGCCTCGCCGGCCGTGCCGGCGCGCAGCACCGACAGCACCGGGCCGAAGATCTCCTCGCGGTAGACCTCCATCTCGGGCCGGACGCCGTCGACGACCGTCGGGCCGACGAAGAAGCCCTCCTCGTGCCCCTTCACGACGAGGTCACGGCCGTCGAGGGCGAGGCGCGCCCCCTCGCCCGGCGCCCGGTCGATGATGCCGACGATGCGCGCCTTGGCCTCGCGGGTGACGACGGGTCCCATCTCGCTCGACTCGTCGCGCCCCGGGCCGACCCGCACCGACGCCGCCTTGTCGAGGACGAGGCCCACGAGGTCGTCGGCCGCCCCGCCGACGGCGACCGCCGCGGAGACCGCCATGCAGCGCTCGCCGGCCGCTCCGAAGGCCGCCGCGACGAGATGGTCGGCGGCGAAGTCCAGGTCGGCGTCGGGAAGGACGACCGCGTGGTTCTTCGCGCCGCCGAGCGCCTGTACACGCTTGCCGCCTGCGCTCGCCCGGTCGTGGACGTAGCGGGCGATCGGGGTCGAGCCGACGAAGGAGACCGCGGCGATGCCGGGGTGGTCGAGCACGGCGTCGACCGCCACCTTGTCGCCGTGGACGACGTTGAACACCCCGTCGGGCAACCCCGCCTCGGCCCACAGCTCGGCGACGCGCGCCGACGCCGACGGGTCGCGCTCGCTCGGCTTCAAGACGAAGGTGTTGCCGCAGGCGATGGCGATCGGGTACATCCACATCGGGACCATCGCCGGGAAGTTGAACGGGGTGATGCCGGCGACGACGCCGAGCGCCTGGCGGTAGGAGAAGACGTCGACTCCCGTCGAGACCTGGTCGGAGTACTCGCCTTTCAGCTGCTGGGGGATCCCGCAGGCGAACTCGACGACCTCGAGGCCGCGCTGGACCTCGCCCCGGGCGTCGGAGACCACCTTGCCGTGCTCGTCGCAGACGATCGCGGCGAGCTCGTCGAGGTGGCGGTCGAGCAGCTCACGGAAGGCGAACAGGATCTTCGCCCTCGCCGAGAGCGAGGACTGCGACCAGCTCTCGAAGGCCGAGCTGGCGGCGGCGACCGCCGCGTCGACGTCCTCGGGCACGGCGAAGCACACCTCCGCCTGCTGCTCGCCGGTCGCGGGGTTCCACACCGGGCCGCGCCGGGCCCCGCTCCCCGCCGTGCGCTTCCCGCCGATCCAGTGCTCGATCGTCCTCACGCCTCAGCCCTCGCTCCTCGCGCCGTCGCCCGTCCCTCGCCGTCGGCCCTCGCCGGCAGCCGGTCGCCCGCGGTCCCTGGCCCGGCGGCGCCGGGTCACAAGTAGGGTCGCTGGCGAGCCTTCCCCTCTTCATAGGGCTTGCGGGCCTCGCGCGTCGACTCGAGACCGGAGACCTCGGCGACGGGCACGTCCCACCAGGCCTCGCTCGACGGTCCCGGCACCAGCGGGTCGGTCTCGACGCGGACGACGACCGGGCCGCTGTCCGCCCGGGCGGCTTCGAGCGCCGCCGCGAGCTCGGGGATGGAGCCGGCCCGGTAGACAGCCGCCCCGAGGCTCGCGGCGTTGGCCGCGAGATCGACGGGGAGCACCGCGCCGTCGAGGCGGCCGGACGCCTCGCCCCGGTAGCGGTAGGCCGTGCCGTAGCGCTGCGCACCGACCGACGCCGAGAGGCTGCCGATGGACGCGAAGCCGTGGTTGTCGACGAGCACGACGACGATCTTCACGCGCTCCTGCACGGCGGTGACGAGCTCCTGGGCCATCATCAGGTACGAGCCGTCGCCGACGAGGACGTAGACGTCCCGCTCCGGCGCGGCGAGCTTGACGCCGATGCCGCCGGCGATCTCGTAGCCCATGCAGGAGTAGCCGTACTCGACGTGGTAGCTCTTCGGTCCGGACGGCCGCCAGAGCCTGTGGAGGTCGCCGGGGAGCGAGCCGGCTGCGCCGACGACGACGCCGCGCTCGCCGCAGGCCGCGTTGACGGCGCCGACGACCTCGGCCTGGGTCGGAAGCGGTGCCTCGCGACGCGCGAAGGCGCGGTCGACCGTCTCGTCCCACGCCGCACTGCGGCGGGCGACCTCCTCTGAGTAGCTGGGCTCGACCCGCCACCCGGCGAGGAGGGCCCCGAGGCGCTCGAGCGTGGCTCGGGCGTCGCCGACGACGGCGACGCCCGAGTGCTTCGCCGCGTCGAAGGCGGCGACGTTGCAGCTCACGAAGCGGACGCCCTCGGCCCCGAACAGGGTGCGCGACGCCGTCGTGAAGTCCGTCCAGCGGGTCCCCACCCCGATCACGAGGTCGGCCCCGGCGGCGAGAGCGTTCGCCGCCGGCGTCCCCGTCGCACCGACGGCCC
>DAHVLW010000161.1:0-5609 GCA_027320205.1 Acidimicrobiaceae bacterium | reverse complement strand
AGCCCACGACGGCGGCGAGGCGCCGGGCGGCAAGCACGGGGGAGCAGGTTAACCAATCACGGGAGCGCCTGCCCTGGTGCGCAGGTCCCGACGGCGCGCCCCTCAGCGGAACAGCACGTCGTCGCCGTCGACCTCGAGCTCGGCCGGGTCGGCCTGGGCGACGAGGCCAAGCTCGGTCAGGCTCGCGAGAAGCCGGTGACGTGGGAGGACGCGCACGGCGTAGCCGAAGGCGCCCGGCGTCGCCAAGGGCACCACGCCTTCGTAGGTGCGCTCGGCGCCTTCGCCGTCCTTGCGCAGCTCGAGGTGGACGACGCCGTGCGCCTGGACCTCGTCGAGGTCGTCCACCGGGCCGTAGACGACCTCGACGTCGACCTCCGACTCGTCGAGCCCGTCGAGGTCGACGACGGTCCTGATGGCGACGTCGCCGCCGAGCGAGGGGCCCTCGTCGCCCGTGCTCGACCGGACGTGGGCGACCCGCACCGAGGGCCAGGCGTCTCGCGCCCTCCGGCTCCAGGCCGCGAGCTCGCGCGCCCCGGCGTAGCCGTCGGCGCAGAGCTCGCGGAGCGACCTCGCCGCGGGCGCGTAGTAGTCGGTCACGTAGTTCTCGACCATCCGTGCCGCCTGGACCTTCGGACCGAGGGTCGAGAGCGTGTGGCGGATCATCGAGACCCAGTGGTGGGGCACGCCGTCGCGCCCGCGCTCGTAGAACCGACCACGGACGGGGCCCTCGAGCAGGTCGTAGAGCGCGGCCGCCTCGAGGTCGTCCCGCAGGTCGACGTCGTCCACGTCGGCTGAGGGGACCGCCCAGCCGTTGCGACCGTCGGCGAGCTCGTCCCACCACCCGTCGCGCACCGAGAGGTTGAGCCCGCCGTTCAGCGCCGACTTCATCCCGGACGTCCCGCACGCCTCGAGCGGGCGCAGGGGGTTGTTGAGCCACACGTCGCAGCCGGCGTAGAGCGCCTTCGCCATCGCCATGTCGTAGTCGGGGAGGAAGGCGATCCGGTGCCGCACCTCGGCACGGTCGGCAAACTGGACCATCTGCTGGACGAGCGCCTTCCCAGCCTCGTCGGCCGGGTGGGCCTTGCCGGCGACGACGATCTGAAGCGGCCGGTCCGGGTCGCAGAGCAGCCGCTCGATGCGCTCGGGATCGCGCAGCATCAGGGTGAGCCGCTTGTAGGCGGGGACCCGGCGGGCAAAGCCGATCGTCAGGATCTCGGGGTCGAAAGCCTCGGCGGTCCATCCGAGGCTCGACGGCAGCGCCCCGCGCATGCGCCACGAGGCGTCGAGCCGCCGCCGCACCTCGGCCACGAGATGCCGGCGGAGGCTCGTGCGCACGGCCCACAGCTCCTCGTCGCCGCCGTCCGGCCGGAGCGCCCGGACCTCTCGGGCCGTCCAGGTCGGACCGTGCACGCCGTTGGTCACGGACCCGATCGGGACGTCGTCCGGCTCGAAGCCGGGCCACAGCGCGCGGAACATCTCCCGGCTCACCCGCCCGTGCAGCCGGGACACGCCGTTCGACCGCTGGGCCGCTCGAAGGCCCATGTGCGCCATGTTGAACACCGACGGGTCTGCCTCGGCCCCGAGAGCGAGGATGCGCTCGAGCGGCAGGCCCAGGCGCTCGGCTTCGGGGCGCAGGTGGGACTCGACGAGCGGGGCCGGGAACCGGTCGATCCCCGCGTCGACCGGCGTGTGCGTCGTGAAGACGGTCCCGGCGCGCACGACGCAAAGCGCCTCGTCGAAGCCGAGGCCCGGACCCTCTGGGGGCGGCGCCACGAGCGCGCCTGCCCTCGCCATCCAGAGGAAGCCCGCATGGCCCTCGTTGCAGTGGAGCACCTCTGGCTCGGCCTGCCCGCTGAGCGCGGCATAGGCGCGAGTCGCACGCACCCCGCCGATCCCGAGCAGCATCTCCTGGCGCAGGCGGTGCTCGGAGCCTCCTCCGTACAGCCGGTCGGTGACGGCGCGCAGGTCGTCGTCGTTCTCCTCGAGGTCCGCGTCGAGGAGCAGGAGGGGGATCCTCCCTACCTCGACCTTCCAGACGGCGGCGCTGAGCGTGCGCTCGCCGGGGAGGGCGACCTGCACCACGAGCGGGACGCCGTCGTGACCGGCGACCCTGGAGATCGGCAGTCCGGCAGGGTCCATCGCCGGGTACCGTTCGACCTGCCAACCGTCGGCGGAGAGCGCCTGGCGGAAGTAGCCGCTCCGGTAGAGCAGCCCGACGCCGAGGACGGGGACGCCGAGGTTGCTCGCCGCCTTCAGGTGGTCGCCTGCGAGTATCCCGAGGCCCCCGGAGTACTGCGGCAAGATCTCGCTGAGTCCGTACTCCATCGAGAAGTAGCCGATCGTCGAGGGCTTGACGCCCGGCAGGCCCTGGTACCAGCGGTCGGAACGGAGCTCGCGGTCGAGATCCTCCGCCGCACGCCCGAGCGCCTCGACGAAGCCCTCGTCGCCGGCGAGCTCGGCCAGGCGGTCCACGCCGACGCTGCCGAGGAGGCGCACGGGGTCGCCCTCGCAGCGCGCCCACAGCTCGGGGTCGACCTGCTCGAACAGCGCGATGACTTCGGCGTGCCAGGTCCAGCGGAGGTTCAGCACCAGCCGGCCGAGCGGCGCGAGCGGCTCGGGAAGGCGTGGCCGGACGGTGAAACGGCGGATCGCTCGCATGCCTGGTCCGCGTCAGCGGTGGTCGCCGTCGCCGCCGATGACCCCCCGGGACGCCCGGTCGGCGAGCTTGGCGATGTTGCCCGTGGCGACGTCCTCGAGCCGCAGGCCGAGGCGGGTGCAGATCTCGGAGAGGTACCACAGCACGTCCCCGAGCTCCGCGGCGAGGCTCGCCCGGTCGGCGTCGGTGATCACGCCCTGGCGGTCCCGGAAGATCTTCTTGACCTTGCCCGCGACCTCGCCGGCCTCGTTGACGAGCCCGAGCGTCGGGTAGACGACGGCGTGGTCCGTCCGGACGAGCGACGCCGTGAGCGTCGCGGCGGCCTGGTAGGCGTCGAAGTCGAAGGCTCCGGCAGCGATCCCGCCGGCGACGGTCCCCCCGGCAGCGGTTCTGCCGCCGGCGATCCCGCCGGCGATCCCGCCAGAGTCGAAGAGCCCGGTGCCCGGCTGGCCGGCCGCCGGGGCGAGGTCGGTCACGGCGACAGTCTGCCCGCCGGCCGCGGGCGGCGCTCGTCGAGGCACGCCACGAGCGTCGGCGCGCCCCCCCGCTCGCTCTCGGGATTGCCGCGGCCTCGCCGGTGAGCAGCCTTGCCGCCCGGTGGTCCGGCGATGCTTGCGGCACACGGGACGCTCGGTCGATCGCCTGAGAAGCAGAGAGGAGCGACATGCCGACGGTGGGAGGGCTGGACGGATGCGCCTCCGGGTGGGTGCTCGTCGTCATCGCCGACCGCCACAGGAGGGCTGTCGTGAGCTCGGTCACGGTCGTTGCCGACCTCACCCCGGTGCTCGCCATGGTCGACTCCGGGGAGCTCGACGCAGTCGGCATCGACATGCCGGTCGGGCTCCCCGACCACGACCCACGCTCGTGCGACCTCGGTGCTCGGAGAATGCTCGGCCCGCGGGCGAGCTCCGTGTTCCCCGCTCCGATGCGCTCCGTCCTCGGCTCGAAGACGTACGAAGAGGCGTGCGCACGCAGTGTCGCCGCCTGCGGAAAGGCGATCTCGAGACAGGGCTTCGGGATCCTCTCGAGGATCGGGTCCGTCGACCGCGTCATGACGCCCGCCCGGCAGGATGCGCTCTTCGAGGTGCACCCCGAGCTCTCGTTCGCGGTGATGGTGGGCCGCCCAATGATCCACCGCAAGAGGTCCCGGGAGGGCGGCGCGGAACGGCTGGCCGCCCTGCGGCGCGAGCTCTCCGGCACCGACCGGCACCTCTTGACCCGAGTGCCGGGCGCTCGCTCGGACGACGTCCTCGACGCCGCCGCCGTGGCTTGGAGCGCCCGACGCCGGCTCGCCGGCACCCACGTGCAGCTCGGTGGCGACCTCGACGCCCGGGGCATCCGGATGGAGATCGTCGCATGAGCACCGTCGGCCGCGGCGCGCCGCTCCGGGAGCCCTGACAGCTCAGGGATCTCACGCCGGCCCCGTCCGCCGACTGGAAGCCTCCAGCGCCTGGGGTCATGTCCGAGATGGGTCGTTCGCCTCTGGGCGAGCGGCACCGAAGCTCGTAGCCTGTTGTTGCCAGTTTGTTGCAGGTTGGCGAAGTATGCATTCGCAGTGCAATCACGATCGGGCCACCGAGGGAGCGGTCCTCGGACCTCCTCTCGGTGGTTGCTGAGCGGGCCGAGCTTCCAGCCAGCATCGGCCTCCCATCGGAGGTGAACCATGAAAGTCCTCGTGGCGGCGGCATCTCGGCAGGGCTCGACCGCCGAGATCGCCCAGGCCATCGGCGACGTGCTCCGATCCCGTGGGCTCGAGGTGACCGTCCACCGGGCCGAGAGCGTCGGGCCGCTGGCGGGCATCGACGCGGTCGTGCTCGGCAGCGCCGTCTACTCCGGCCACTGGCTGCCGCCGGCGATCGCGCTCGCGCACCGGATCGCCGACGAGCTCCCTGGGCGGCCCGTCTGGCTCTTCTCGAGCGGGCCGGTCGGCAACCCGTCGCGAAAGCTCGTCCAGCGGATGGGTGCGGACCCGGTGGATCTGCCGGAGGTGCTGGCAGCCACCAGAGCTCGGGGGCACAAGATGCTCGCCGGCAAGCTCGACCGCAAGGACCTCAGGGGCTTCCAGAGAGCCGCGCTGTCCGTGGTCCGCGGCCTCGAGGGGGACTTCCGCGACTGGCAGGGCATCAGAGGCTGGGCGGGCTCCATCGCCGAACAGCTGCTGGCGGCGACGGCGGCATGACCGCGGCGTACCCGGCGCGTCTCGACGGCCGGCTCGAGGAGCCCATGAGCCGCCTGCTCTGGCTCGTGAAGTGGGTGCTCCTGATCCCCCACTTTCTCTGCCTCGCCGGTCTGTGGATCGCGCTGAGCGTGCTCACGATCGTGGCCGGCCTCTCGATCCTGATCACGGCGCGCTATCCCCGCGGGATCTTCGAGTTCAACGTCGGCGTGATGCGCTGGACCTGGCGGGTCGGCTTCTACGGGATCAGCGCCTTCGGCACCGACCGTTACCCGCCCTTCAGCATCAAGTCCGACCCGGGCTATCCGGCCGACTTCCACGTGGAGCACCCCGAGCGCCTTTCCCGCGGCCTCGTCCTCGTGAAGTGGTGGCTGCTCGCCGTCCCCCAGTACCTCGTCGTCGCGCTCCTCGCCGGGGGCCCGGGCCTGAGCGCCGACGGCGCGTGGCGGATCGCCGGTGGGGACGGGGTGATCGCCCTGCTGGCGCTCGCCGGCGCCGTCATCCTGCTGGTGACGGGCAGCTACCCGGGCCAGGTCTTCGACGTGACCATCGGCCTCAACCGGTGGTGCTACCGCGTGCTCGCCTACGTGGCGCTGATGCGCGACGAGTACCCGCCCTTCCGCTACGACGGCGGCGGGGCCGACCCGGGGGGCCTGCCGCAGGCGCCGGGCGAGCTGCCGCTCGCGGCATGACCACCGGCGTCGCGGGACGCTCGACGTGATGGGCTCATGGCGACCGGCCGGCCCGAGCGTCGCGCCGACCACGCTCGGCGCGCCC
>DAHVLW010000153.1:0-12131 GCA_027320205.1 Acidimicrobiaceae bacterium | reverse complement strand
CTCCGGCGCCGAGGCGATGATGTGCCGCCTGCTGCGCGTCCCGGTCTGCCCGTCGCCGGCGAACGCGGCCTCGGCGCAGCGGCTCTTCAGCGGGTCGATCCTCCTCTCGGCGCTCCGCTGCCTGCTCAGCTACGTCGTCTTCCCCATCCTGACCCCGCTGCTCGGGGAAGCGGCACGCGTCGGCCCCGAGGTCGGGCTTCCTCTCGGCCTCGTCGCCCTCTACTTCGACGTGCGCGGCATGCGGCGGTTCTGGCTCGCCGGCCACCGCCTGCGCTGGCACGTCACAGCGATCTATGCGGTCGTCATGGCGCTCGTCGTCGCCCTCGTCTCGCTCGACATCGCGCACCTCGCCCGCTAGCCGGGGGGCGAGCCGCCGGGATCGGGCGACGAGCCGCCGGGATCGGGCGACGAGCCGGGCGGCCGGCGGCAGTCAGGCGTCGAGGCCGAGGCGAGCCACGGACTCGACCGCCGAGGAGACCGCCGGCACGACGGCAGGGCTGAACACGGTCGGCACGATGTAGGCGGGCGACAGCTCGTGCTCGGCGACGACGGCGGCGAGCGCCTTGGCGGCGGCGATCTCGAGCTCCTCGGTGATCTTCTTCGCGCCGACGTTGAGCAGGCCCCGGAACAGGCCAGGGAAGACGAGGACGTTGTTGATCTGGTTGGGCTCGTCGCTCCGGCCCGTCGCGACGACGGCGGCGTGGCGGCGGGCGAGCGCCGGGTCGACCTCGGGGTCGGGGTTCGCCAGCGCGAAGACGATCGAGTCCTGCGCCATCGAGGTGAGGTGCTCCTCGGTGACGAGGTTCGGCCCGGAGACGCCGATGAGGACGTCGGCGCCGGCGATGGCTTCCGAGAGCCCTCCTGTGAGGGCGTCGGCGTTCGTGTTCCCGGCGATCCAGCGCCGGGTCTCGTCGAGGTCGGGCATCGACTCGACAAGGATGCCCTGCCGGTCGACGGCGACGACGTCGCCCGCGCCCTCGCGAAGGAGCAGCTTCGTGATCGCGCTCCCTGCTGCGCCGATGCCGAGCACGACGATGCGCACGTCCTTCAGCACCTTGTCGACGACGCGAAGGGCGTTCGTCAAGGCGGCCAGCACCACGACCGCCGTCCCGTGCTGGTCGTCGTGGAACACCGGGATGTCGAGCGAGCGCCGGAGCCGTCGCTCGACCTCGAAGCAGCGCGGCGCGGCGATGTCCTCGAGGTTGATGCCGCCGTAGACGGGGGCGATGGCCTCGACGATGCGCACGATCTCGTCCGTGTCCTGCGTCGCCAGGCAGACCGGCCACGCGTCGACGTCGGCGAAACGCTTGAACAGCAGCGCCTTTCCCTCCATCACCGGCAGCGCCGCGGCAGGGCCGATGTTGCCGAGCCCGAGGACGGCGGATCCGTCGGTGACGACGGCGACGGTGTTGCGCTTGATCGTGAGGTTGCGGGCGACGGACGGGTCGGCGGCGATCGCCCGGCTGACGCGTGCCACGCCGGGCGTGTAGGCCATTGAGAGGTCGTCGCGTGTCTTGAGGGGGACCCGCGGCGCGACCGAGAGGGTGCCGCCGAGGTGCAGGAGCAGGGTCCGGTCGCTCATCGCCCGGACGTGGGCGCCCGGGATGGCGTCGACGACCTCCCGCAGGGTGCTCGCGTGCACCTCGTCGACGGCGTTGCAGGTCAGGTCGACGACGAGGTGATCGCCCCGGGACTCGACGACGTCGAGCGCGGTGACCACCCCGCCGGCGTCGCCGACCGCCGTCGTGATCGTCCCGACGCCGCGAGCTTCGGCAAGCTGGACCCTCATCGTCACGGAGAACGACGCGCTCGGCTGGCTCATAGCCACATTGGATCGCGCGCGCGCCGTGGGCGCCAGCGGCGCGCACGGCGCGCGCAAGCGCCCCGATCACTCGAGCGCCGCTGCCATGGCATCTGAGCTGGGAATGAGGCGCGTCGGAGGGTACCGGGGCAGACTGTCTGCCGTGTCGTGGGCCGCCCAGGACGGCTACGACGTCCGCTTCGACTGGGGCGCCGCGGGGGTCGCGCGCCTCGCCCCGGGATGCGGGACGTTCGTCGTCGTCGACATCCTCCGCTTCTCGACGGCCGTCGAGACGGGCCTCTCCCACGGGCTCGTCCTCCGGCCCGAGCACTGGCCGATGTCGCTCGAAGGGCGCCCCGCCCGCGGCGACTACGTCGCCGACGGCTCGGTGCCCGGCGGGCCGTCCCTCTCTCCGGCATCGCTCCTCTCGCTGCCGGCCGGCGCGTCGGTCGTCCTGCCCTCGCTGAACGGCGCCAACTGCGCTCTCGCCGCGGCCGCTATCGGCGCCACGGTGATCGCCGGCTCGCTCCGGAACGCGAGCGCCGTCGCCCGGCACCTCTCGTCGGCTCGGTACCCGATCGCGGTGATCGCCGCCGGGGAGATCTTGCCGGACGGCGGCCTTCGACCGGCCGTCGAGGACATCCTCGGCGCCGCTGCGCTGCTGCGGGGCGTGCCCGGGACCTTCTCCCCCGAGGCGGCCGTGACGGCCGCGGCGTTCTCGGCCGAGCCGCTCCCGCTCGTGCGCGCCTCGGCCTCCGGCCGCCAGCTCGCCGAGGTCGGGCACGACGAGGACGCCGACTGGGCCGGCCAGCTCGACGTCAGCGAGCAGGTCCCGGTCCTCGCGGACGGCGTGTTCGTCGCCGTGGGCTGACGTCGTCGCCGGGACTGCGCACGCTCGATCCACGCCGGCTCCGGCCTCGGGCGGTCCGGCCACCGTGCACGGCAGGGGAGGCGGATGGACGCTCAGGCCCCGGGCAGCGCGCCGGGAACTGCGCCGACGGATCGGAGGAACTCGCCGACGGCGACCTCGTAGCCCGCCGGATCGAGGTTCCAGGAGCCGACGTGTCCCGCCCCTGCGACGAGGCGCAGCGTGACGACGTCGGGCCGGAGCGCCGCGAGCCTCGCCGAGGGCCCGCTCGGCACGGTCTCGTCCTCGTCGCCGTGGACGACGAGCACGGGCACGTCGAGATCTCCCGCCCGGCGCAGCCAGTCCAGCTCGTCGAGGCCGACTCCGAGGCTGCGCTCGACCAGCCGCATCGTCAGCCGGCTGAGCGCGTCCGGGACCCGGCGTGCGCGCCCGAGGTGGAGCATCACCTCCCGCCAGTCGAGGACCGGCGAGTCGAGCACGATCCCTCTCACCAGGTCCCGCCCGGCGCCACTCCCAAAGGCCCGAAGGACGACCTGCGCGCCCATCGACCAGCCGTACAGCGCGATCCCCGTGGCGCCCCTCCCCGTCACGTGCCCGATCGCCGCCTCGAGATCGCGCCACTCGGAGGCGCCGAGGTGGTAGCGGCGGTCCGGGCTCGGCGGCGCGTCCGGGTCGTTGCGGTAGGCGGGAACGAAGACCGAGAGCCCGAGCCGGCGCAGCATCGGCACGAAGGAGAGCCCGCTGGCGCGGCGACCGCCGTAGCCGTGGACGAGGATCACCCACTCGTCCCCGCCCTGGCCGCCCGCCGGGATCGACCAGGCCGGGAGACGACCGACGTCACTCTCGAGCTCGACCTCCTCGAACTCGAACCCGAAGGCGGTCCTCGGATCGCCGACGTCGACGTGGTCGACGGCGACCTTGCCCGGCCCGAGGACCCCCTGGTCCACGCGAACCAGCTCGCGCACCACGCTCTGCCGCCGCAGCTCCACCACCTCGCCGACGACGGCGTGACCTCCCTCCCAGGCCAGGCCGTACGTGCCAGGGCGCGCGGCGGCACGCGAGCGCGCCAGCTCGACGGTGCCGTCCTCGACGGCGAGGAGGTCGTGGGAGTAGCTCCTGGTGCGCCGGACCGTGAGAAGACGGTCCCGCATGAGCGCTCCCGCCCCGAGGAACGCAGCACCGGCGGCGAGCGGCGCCGCGGCGAGGGCGAGCGGGATGCCGCTCGCCGGGGGCAGACCGGGGAACGCGGGGCGCAAGCCGCCCTGGCCGCCGCCGAGTGGATCGCGGTCGGATCGGCCCACGGCCCGATGGTACCGAGGCGCGCCGGAGAGGCCGGTAGCCTCCGGTCGGTGAGCGAGGGGACGCCACGCCAGGGCCGGCCGCTCAGCGACGCCGAGTACCGGGTGCTCGCAGCGACCCACGGCGAGCTCCGGCGGTTCCTCCGCGACAGCGAGGAGCGCTCCCGCGGTGCGGGCGTGACGGCGGCGCAGCGAGAGCTCTTGATCGTGCTGCGCGGCCACGAAGGCCCCGAGGGCCCGGCGATCGGCGAAGTGGCCGGCGCGCTCGGCTTGCGGCACCACAGCGCGGTGGAGCTCGTCCAGCGCGCCGAGGCCGCCGGGCTCGTCGCCCGAAGCAGCGACCGGCGCGACCGGCGCACCGTGCGCCTCGGGCTCACCGCAGCCGGTGAGGAGGCGCTGGCGGCGCTCGCAAGCCTGCATCGCGAAGAGCTGCGCCGGTTCGCCGACGGGCCGCCGGGCACCGCGGAATGGGCCGTCCCCGGCGGGACCGAGGCATCTGCGGCAGCAGCGGCAGTCGAGACGTCGCCGGACGCTGCGTCAGGTCCGCCGCCCGTGGCCGCCCCGGCGGCGCAGGCGCCGACACGCCGCGACCAGGGCTCGACGCAGCTGACCGGGCCCACCGTGCGCGTGCTGAACGTCCGCGCCCCGTTCCCCGCGCCCGCCGGCCGGCGCATCTTCGTCGACCGCTCCTGGCCCGACAGGCTCGACGTCGAGTCGGCCCCCTTCGACGAATGGCTGGGGCGGATCGCGCCGACCGAGAGCCTGCGGCGGCGCTTCGAGGACGGCCCGGCTCGCCGGACCGAGGCCGTGGAGATGTACCGCACGGAGCTCGCCGCCCGGCACGGCGCCGACCTCGACCGGCTCGCCGCCGAGGCGCGAACCGGCGGTCTCACGCTGCTGACCGCTGCCGAGGACGTCGAGTCGAGCCCTGCCGCCGTGCTCGCCGAGGTGGTCCGGGGGCGGAACGGCTGAGACCTTTCCTGCTCTCGCAGCCGCCGACCGCCGACCGGCAGCCGCCGACCGCCGACCGGCACCGGCCACGGCCGCCGCCGGGAGGGCGGCGGCCCGGTTGGACAGGGCTGCCGGGGCGCCAGGAGAATGCCCGCCGTGTGGGACCCCGGGAAATACGGCGAGTTCGCCGCGGAACGCTCCCGCCCGTTCTTCGACCTCGTAGATCGCGTCGGGATCGTGCCTTCCTCGGTCGTCGACCTCGGTTGTGGCCCGGCGACGCTCACCTCGGCGCTCCTCGAACGCTGGCCAGGTGCACGGGTCACCGGCGTCGACAGCTCCCCCGAGATGGTCGCGACGGCGCGAGCCCACGCGGTGCCGGATCGGCTCGACATCGAGCTGGCCGACATCCGTGACTGGCGCCCGGCGCACCCGGTCGACCTCGTCGTGTCGAACGCGGCCCTCCAGTGGGTTCCGGAGCACCGGCGGCTCATCCCGTCGCTGGCCTCCTTCCTTGCACCAGGAGGCGTGCTCGCTTTCCAGGTGCCGGGCAACTTCACGTCGCCAAGCCACGTCGTGCTCGACGAGCTCTGCGCGAGCCCACCGTGGCAGGACCGGCTCGACGGTCGCAACCGGCGCAAGCCGGCCTCCGCCGAGCCCCAGCAGTACCTCGAGGACCTGGCCGCCTGCGGTCTTGCCGCCGTCGTATGGGAGACGACCTATTACCACGTCCTCGCAGGTGAGGACCCGGTGGTCGAGTGGCTGAGGGGCACCGCCCTGCGCCCGATCCTCGAAGAGCTCGCTCCGGGCGACGCAGACGCCTTCTGCGAGGAGCTGAGGCTCCGCCTGCGCCGTGCCTACCCGCCCGGCCCGTTCGGCACCGTGCTCCCGTACCGAAGGATCTTCGCCGTCGCCCGCCTCGCTCCCGAGGGCGCCACCGGGGGCGCCTGACCCGTGCGCCGAGAAGCGATAGCGTCGCCTGCATGATCGACCACGTGTCCATCCAGTGCGCCGATCCGGCGAGGAGCGCCGCCTTCTTCGACACCGTGCTCGCGCCGCTCGGCGGCGCGCGCGTGATGGACCTCGGAGAGGTCGTCGGCTACGGAGCACCGCCCAAGCCCGAGCTCTGGATCGGCCCGCAGCAGACCGGCGAAGGCTTTCGGGAGACGCATCTCGCCTTTGCGGCGCCCAGCCGTGCCGCGGTTCGGGCATTCTTCGACGCGGCGGTCGCCGCCGGCGCCGAGGTGCTCCACGAGCCGCGACTCTGGCCGGAGTACCACGAGACGTACTACGGGGCGTTCGTACGCGACCCGGACGGCAACAACGTCGAGGCGGTCTGCCACCTTCCCGAGTGAGGCGCCGGTGCGCGTCAGGCGAAGAACGCCTCGAGCGCGGGCGCGAGCGACGCGTCGTCGGGCTCGTGGCGCTGGCCGGCGAGTCGCACGTGACGAGCGCCGGGGATGGTCTCGGCGAGCGCGACGACGGCGCTCTTGACCCACGTCGGGCTCGCCCCGCCGTCGACTGCCAGCGTCGGGATGCCGATGCCGGCGAAGCGGTCGCGCGGCAGCTCGTAGTCTTCGCCGCAGAGCGCGACGTCGCAGGCGAGGGTGTCGGCGAGCGCGAGGGTCGCCGTCCACGTCGGCATCGTCTTGAGCCTCTCGATCGTGCCGGGCGACAGCCCGACTCCCTCGGCCCAGAAGAGCTCGACCGCATCACCTCGTCGGCCCGAGGTGGCGAGAGCCGCGAGCCGCTCGGCGAGCCGGGGAGCCGGCAGGGAACGTGAGCGGTCGACTATGAACGGGGGCTCGTAGACCGCAAGCCGCGTGATCGGCACGCCCCGCGCCGCCGCCTCGAGGGAGAGGATCGCGCCGGAGGAGTGGCCGAAGACGAAGGCGTGACCACCGGTCGCCTCTATCACCCCGGCAAGGTCGGCGACCTCGGCGCCGACGGAGCAGCGGGCGCCGGCGCTGCTCGCGCCACGGCCGCGGCGGTCGTAGCGGTAGACACGAAAGCGTTGTGACAGGCGCTCGGCGAGCGTCGCGAAGCTGGCGCGGTCACACCCGGCTCCGGCGACGACGACGAGCGCCGGGCCCTCGCCGGCGGGCTCGAATGCGATCGACGTGCCGTCGGGGGACAGCACCGTCTCGATCGACGGGTCAGCCGGGTGCCGGCGACGGTCGGGCGCGGGGTCGTTCAGACGCGTCGCCGGCGCGCCCGGCGCGCCTTCAGCACGCGCAGCAGCTTTCGGAGGATGAAGAGCACGGAGGAAGACTAGGCGGCGGAGACCGCACCCGCGGGTCCACCCGGGCGGTCGAAGCCGAACGGGCCGAGGCCGTCACGCCGAGCTGTGGCCCACCTGCGCGCCTGCGGACCGGTGAGCCGCAGAGCGAGCTGTGAAGCGACGCTGCGGCGTAACGCGCTGTTGAACATCTGCCGTCACGTTCGGTCGGGGGAACCGCGTGGTGCATCGCGCCAGCTGGAGCTGGAGCTGGGATCTCGAGGGGGGCGGCGAGACCTGCGGCCACCGCGCCGAGGGCTGTGCGCGCAGGTCCCTCGTCGACCGCGCCGCCGGAGCGGTCCACACCGACCTTGCGCTGTGCCGGCTGGCCGCGGGCGGGCGCCTCGACGCCCACGCCCATTCCTACGAGCGTTGCGTCTACGTGCTCGGCGGGCGTCCGGTCCTGGAGCTGGACGGCAAGATGCACCAGCTGGAGACGGGGCGCTTCGCGCTCTTCCCGGTCGGGGTCGTCCATGCGTGGCGGAACGCCGGCAGCGGGCGCGTCCGCTGGATCGAGACGCAGGCGCCGCAGGCGCCGCGACGCCGTTCCTACCGGTGGCCGGCCCACTGGAGGCGGCTCGCCGGACAGCTCGGTGCGGCCGAGGATCTGTAACGCGACACTGAACACGGCGCGCTGGCAGCGCCGATCGGCTGGTCCGGCGAAGGAGGAGGACGGACGGGTTCCGGAACAGTGGTGGCGATCGGCGGCACCTCGGGGATCGGGAACGTGCTCGCGGGTGGGTACGCCAGGCGCGGCTTCGACGTGGTCATCGCCGGCGCCGGCGCGGCCCGCTACCCTCCGGCCACGGAGGCCGGGGCGCTGCCGCGGCCCGGGGTGTGCGCCCCGTAACGCTCGATCTCCCGGTCGAGGTCGAGGGGGGCCGGCCGGCCCTTGCTCGCATGCACGAGGTCGTCGCTCAGCCGGTCGGGGGGCACGACCCAGCAGACCTCGAGCTCGATGCCGTCGGGGTCGCGCGCGTAGACCGCCTTCGTCGTGAAGTGGTCCGACGCCCCGACGATCGCTCCGTGCTCGGCGAGGAGCGAGGCGATGCGCGCCAGCTCGGCGAGCGTGTCGACCTCCCAGCCGAGGTGGTAGAGCCCGACGGTGCTCCTCCCCGCCGTCGAGGCGCCCGCGGCTGCACCGATCTGGAAGACCCCGAGGTCGTGGTCGTTGCCCGACCCCGGCGCCCGGAGGAACGCCGCCTGGCCGGGCACGCAGCTCAGCACCTCGAACCCGAGGACGCCCTCGTAGAACGCTCTCGACCGCTCGAGGTCGCGCACGTAGAGCACAGCATGGTTCAAGCGGGTGATCGGCATGGGCCACCTCCTGGCCGCGCAAGTGTAGTTGCTTACGCAACGATCTTGTCCGCCCCACCGGTCACATTCCGCGACCCCGCGGTGCTAATGAGGTGATGGGAGTTGGGATCGAGCTCGTGCACGACGGCACCGCCGCAGAGATCGGCCCGACCACGGGCGGAGCACCGAGCGTGGGCGCCGCGCGAGCCGACGGGCGGGCGCACGGCGGGTTCGAGCGGTTCTTCCACGAGCAGTACCCGGTCGTCCTGCGCATCGCCTATGGCGTCGTGCGCGACGCCCACCTCGCAGAGGACGTGGCCCAGGACGTGCTCATCGCGGCGCAGCGCCGCTTCCCCGACCCGCTGGGCTCGAGCCACGCCGCGGCTTGGGTGCGCGTCGCGGCGAGCCATCTCGCGCTGAACTCGGTCCGCGGGCGACGCCGGCGTGAGGACCGCCACGGCCGCGCCAGGATGCCCTGCGCGCCGGCCGGGCCCGAGGAGATCGCCGTCGTGCGCGAGGAGGAGTCGCAGCTGCGCGCCGCGCTCGCCCGGCTGCCCCGCCACTCGGCGACCGTGCTCGTGCTCAGGCACAGCGGGCTCAGCTATGCCGAGGTCGCCGAGTCGATGGGCGTGAAGATCGGCCAGGTCGGCACGATGCTGCGCCGGGCAGAGGCGGCGCTGCGCAAGGAGCTCACGCGCAAGGAGGTCGATCGTGATGTACGCGCGCCACGTTCCTGACGGAAGGCTGCGCCGGCTCCTCGACGAGCCGTTCGCCGTCCCCGATCGCGACGTCGCCCACGCCGGGCGCTGCACCAGGTGCCGGGCACGTCTCGAGGCGATCGCCGGCGACGCCTCGTCGGCGCGCCGGCTCGTCGCGGCTCCCGCCGCCGTGCAGGACCTCGACGTCGCCTGGACAGACCTGGCCGCCCGGGCGGCAGGCCCGCGACGGGTCGCCGCCCTGCGCGGGGCGCCACGGCGACGGTGGCGCCTGGCTGGGACCTCGCTCGGCACCGGCGCGTCGGTCGCCGCCGTGAGCGTCGCCGTCGCCGGGATCGCCGCGGCCGCGACCCTGACGACCGTCTTCGCTCCGACGGCGGTCGTGCCGGTCCCGGTCAGCAAGGCGGACCTCCAGCCGCTCGCGGCGCTGCTCCGGCTCGCCAAGGGGTCGGCGAACGCCTTCGCCCAACCTTCGGGCTCGAGCGCGCTGCCGTTCGGGACGGTCAGCTGGTCCTCTTCGGGCCACGGCGAGAAGGTGGCGAGCCTCGCCGCCGCTGAGGCGGCGACCGGCGTCACCGTCTCGCTCCCCGCCACGCTGCCGGCCGGCGTCGGCGCGCCGAGCTCCTACTTCGTGGCGCCGAAGCTGACGGCCACCGTCGACTTCGACTCGAGCGCCGGCGCCGCCCTGTCCGGGAGCACGCTCGTCGTCACGATCGGTCCAGGCGTCGCGGTGAGCTATTCCGGCTCGGGCGGCGTCTCCGGCGTCGTGCCCCTCGCCGTCGCAGCCGTCGAGCGGCCCGTCGCGACCTCGAGCGGGGCGACGACGAGCGAGCTCGAGAGCTTCCTGCTCTCCCAGCCCGGGGTGCCGTCCGACCTCGCCGGCGAGCTGCGCCTGCTCGCCAACCCCTCGACGACGCTTCCCGTCCCGGTGCCGCCGGGGGCGAGCTCTTCGACGGTGACCGTCGACGGGTCGCAGGCCGTCGTCCTCACGGACCAGTCCCGGGTCGCCTCGGGCGCGGTCTGGGTGGGCGGTGGCGACGTGCACGTCGTGGCAGGCTTGCTCGACGCGAAAGATCTCCTGGGTGTCGCTCGCCAGGTGGGCTGACGTCCCCGCCGGCCCCGGGCCGGCAGGGACGGCCGAGCTCGCCGGCCCCGAGGCGGTGGCGCGCGCCGCGGCAAGCTCGCTCGGCGGTCCGACCTCGGCTCCGGGCACGACCTCCCCGGCCGTGCACACGATCGAGCTGCGCAAGGAGTTCCGCCGCACGGTGGCGGTGGCGGGGCTGTCCATGACGGTGCGCCGCGGCGAGGTCTTCGGCTTCCTCGGCCCGAACGGAGCCGGGAAGACGACCGCCGTCAAGCTCCTGCTCGGCCTGCTCAGACCGACCGGCGGTGAGGCGATGGTGCTCGGAGCGCCGGCGGGCGACCGCGAGGCGCGACGGAAGATCGGCTATCTGCCCGAGCTGTTCCGGTTCCAGGGCTGGCTGACGGCGCGCGAGGTGCTCGAGGTGCACTGGCGGCTCCTCGGCCTCCCGCGGCACCGCGCAGCCGGGGCGGCCGGCGAGGCGCTCGGCGCCGTCGGGCTCGCCGACCGCGGCGACGACAAGGTCGCGGCCTTCTCCAAGGGGATGCAGCAGCGACTCGGCCTCGCCGTCGCGTTGCTCGGGGAGCCGTCCCTCGTCGTGCTCGACGAGCCGACGAGCGCGCTCGATCCCGTCGGCCGCCACGACGTGCGGGCGGTGATCCGCGAGCTGCGCGCCTCCGGCACGTCCGTCTTCCTCAACACCCACCTGCTCGACGAGGCGGAGCAGGTCTGCGACCGCGTCGCCGTGGTCGAGCGGGGACGCACGATCGCGATCGGCGCCCTCTCCGAGCTCCTCGGCCGCCAGACGTCGGTCCGCCTGCAGGTCTCCGGCATGGGCGCGGGGTGGTGGAACGGCTTCGGCGGGTTCGGCCGGTGGGTCGCCGAGGGCGACTGGGTCCTGCTCGAAGGGGTCGAGCCCGGTCGCGTCCCGGATCTCGTCGCGGCGATCGTCGCCAGCGGCGGCAGGGTCGCCGCCGTCGTGCCCGAGCGCCAGAGCCTGGAGGCGCGCTTCCTCGAGCTCCTGGGCCGGTCTTGAGCGCGGCGCTCGTCATCGCGCGCCTGACGCTTCGCGAGGCGGTGCGCCGGCGACTCGTCGCCGCGTGCGCGGCGATCACCCTCGGCCTCGTCGCCCTGAGCGCCTGGGGCTTCGACCGCCTGAGCCACAGCCGCAGCCTCACCTCCGGCGAGGTCCACGCGTCCGTGCCGCAGGCCTTGATCCTGTTCATGTTCATGTTCAGCTTCGTCGTCGCGCTCAGCGCCTCGGCGATGGCGTCCCCCGCGATCTCGGCAGAGGTGGACTCCGGCGTGCTCCTCACGGTCCTCACCCGACCGATCCGCCGGCGCGACGTGCTGCTCGGCAAGTGGCTCGGCCTTGCGGCCGTGCTCGTCGCCTACTGCGCGGCCATGACGAGCCTCGAGGTCGGCGTCGTCGACTGGGTGAGCGGGTTCGTGCCGCCCGACGCCGTCGCCGCCGGCTGCTACCTCTTCGCCGAGGGCGCCGTGCTGCTCACCCTGGCGCTGCTCCTGAGCACCCGGCTTCCCCCGATAGCGGCGGGGGTGCTCGGGATCGCCCTGTTCGGCGCCGCCTGGCTCGCCGGCGTCGTCGGCTCGCTCGGCACGAGCTTCAAGATCGGGACCCTCAAGACCGTAGGCGAGGTCTCGAGGTATGTCCTGCCGACCGACGGGCTGTGGCGCGGGGCCATCTACTACCTCGAGCCGGAGTCGTTGATCACCCGGGCGGTCAACGAGGCGTCCGGAGGCGCGGCCAACCCCTTCGCCGTCCAGTCGGCGCCGGCGTGGACCTACCTTGTCTGGGTGGCCGTCTGGTTCCTCGCCGTGATGGCG
>DAHVLW010000146.1:0-2705 GCA_027320205.1 Acidimicrobiaceae bacterium | reverse complement strand
CGGCTCGTGCAACGGATGTGAGGTGGAGATCGCCCAGGCGTTCGCCCCGGTCTGCGACGCAGGGCGCTTCGGCGTCCGCCTGGTGGCTTCTCCCCGTCACGCCGACGGCCTGCTCGTCACCGGGGTGGTGACGAGGAACATGGCGACCCCACTGCGCAAGACGCTCGAGGCCGTGCCCCGGCCACGGGTCGTCGTCGCCTGCGGCGACTGCGCCGTGAACGGCGGGGTCTTCGCCGGCGCCTACGGGGTGACCGGGCCGGTCGGCGACGTGGTCCCCGTCGACGTCGAGATCCCCGGCTGCCCACCGGTTCCCTCCGTGATCACCGAGGCGTTGCGGGGGCTCACCGGCCGTTGAGCGCGACGGCGTACCTCATCGGCCTCGGCGCAGCCGGCGCCGCGGCCCTGCTCGGCGCGGTCCTGCCTGCCCGGCGCCGCCTCCTCGGTGCCGGCGTGCTCTGCGCGGCGGGGTGCCTCTTGGCGCTCGTCGGTGCCGGCCAGGTGCTCGTCTCGGGACATTCCTTCAGCTTGCACACTGCCGAGGTCCTCCCGCTCACCGGCATCGACCTCGCGCTCGACCCGCTCGGAGCCCTGTTCGTCGCCGTCACCGCGGCGGTCGGGCTGGCAGCCTCGTGCTACTCGGTCGGCTACGGCGCCCACGGGGCGCCGAGCCGGACGACGACGGCGATGCTGCCGGCGTTCCTCGCGACGGTGCTCCTCGTCCCAGCGGCGGCGAGCGTGGCGAGCTTCATGGTCGCCTGGGAGCTGATGGCGCTCACGTCGCTCCTCGCGCTGCTCGCCGAGCACCGCCATCGCCCCGAGACCCGCGACGCCGCCCAGTGGTACGCGGCGATGACCCACGTCGGCGCGGCGGCGATCCTCCTCGGTCTCGTGCTGCTCGCGACCCACGCCGGCGGGCAGGGCTTCGCCGCCATCGCGGCACATCGGCGGCAGCTCTCCGGGCCGCTTGCGTCGCTGGTGTTCGTCCTCACCTTGGTCGGCTTCGCCTCCAAGGCGGGGGCGGTGCCCCTGCACGTCTGGCTGCCGCGCGCCCATCCCGAGGCCCCGAGCCCGGTCTCCGCGCTGATGTCGGGGACGATGGTCAACCTCGGCGTCTACGGGATCGTGCGCGTCGGCGAGATCCTGCTCGGCGGTGGGGAGCTGTGGTGGTGGCTGTTGGTCGCCGCGCTCGGGGTCGGCTCGGCTGTCTTCGGGGCCCTGCACGCCGCGGCCAGCACCGACGTGAAGCGCCTGCTCGCCTACTCGACGGTCGACAACGTCGGCCTCGTCCTCGTCGGGGTGGGCGCAGCGGGGGCGCTCGACGCCGGCGGCGAACGGCTCCTCGCCGGGCTGGTGCTGCTCGCCGCCTTGTTCCATCTCGTGAACCACGCTTTGTTCAAGGGTGTCCTGTTCCTCGGCGCCGGCGCGCTCCAGCGCGCGGCCGGCACCCGAGATCTCGACCGCCTGGGCGGCCTCGCCCGGAGGATGCCGGGGACCGCCCTCCTCTTCGGCATCGGGGCGCTCGCGATCAGCGCCCTGCCCGGGCTGAACGGCTTCGCCAGCGAGTGGCTGCTGCTCCAGGGGCTCCTCCACGGCCTCACCTCCCGCTCCGCGGTCACCGAGGCCGCCCTCTTGGCGGGGGTCGCCGCCCTGGCGATCACCGGCGGGCTCACCGCCACGGCCTTCGTGAAAGCGCTCGGGGTGGGCTTCCTCGGCCAGCCCCGCAGCGAGGGCGCCCGGGCGGCACGGGAGGTCGGACCCTCGATGCTCGCCGGCATGGGAATCCTCGGCGCCGCGTGCGTGGTGCTCGGCGTCGTCCCCGGCGTCGCGCTCCCGGTCCTCGGGCGCGCCGCGGCCGCCGGGTTGGCCGGGGGAGCGCCGCGGTCGCTGCGTTCGGGGCTCGGGCTCGATCTCGCCTCCCTGCACGGCGCGATCGAGCCGGCCCTGCTCGCCGCCGGCCTCCTCGCCGGGGTCCTCGTCGCCTGGGGCGCGCTGCGGCTCTTCCCCCGGTCCGCAGAGCTGCGACGGGCGCGGCGGGCCGAGGCGTGGGGATGCGGGCGGGAGCTGCAGACCGCGCGCATGGAGATCACCGCCACGTCCTTCGCCGAGCCGCTCCAGCGGGTGTTCGCCGACGTCCTGCGGCCCGACCACGACCTCGAGGTCTCCCACGCGGCGGAGTCCCGGTACTTCCCCGAAGCGATCTCCTTCCACCAGCGGGTCGACGACGCCATCGAGCGCGTCGCCTACCGGCCCGTGATCACCGCCGTCGCCTGGTGGGGGCGACTGGCGCGCCGGGTCCCCAACGGCAGCGTGCACCGCTACCTCGCCTTCGGCTTCGCCGCGCTCGTGCTCGTCCTGGTCGTCCTCGCATGACCGGGGTGCTCGCCACGCTCGGCGCCGCGGGCCCGGGCCTCTTCGCGAGGACCGGAGAGTCGGTGCTCCAGGTCGTCGCCGTCGCCGTGGGCGGGCCGCTGCTCCTCGGCCTGATGGCGAAGATCCGTGCCCGGGCCGAGGGCCGCATCGGACCCCCGGTCACCCAGGGGTTCTCCGACCTGCGCAAGCTGGTGCGCAAGGAGGCCGTCCGGGCCGAGCACACGAGCACGGTGGCCGCCCTGGCGCCGCTCGTGCTCGTCGCCTCCGCGGCAGTGGCTGCCGCTGTCACGCCGCTTCTCACCACCCGTCCGGTCGTCGCCGGCGGAGCGGACGTC
>DAHVLW010000145.1:0-2164 GCA_027320205.1 Acidimicrobiaceae bacterium | reverse complement strand
GAGTTCCTCGATCACCTCCTGCACGCTCACCTCTTCGTCCTCGAGGTGGTCCGTCGACACCCGCGGGGCCGGGCGCCCCGCGATGGCGCGGCGCGCCGCCGCGAGGAGGTCCTCGGGCGTCACGCCGGCGAGGAGGTCCGGGGCGCAACGCTCGAAGCGCTCGTCCGGCCCGGCGCGGCGCGCCGTCGACCGGGAGGCGGCGCGCTCGAGCCTCGACAGCGCCTCTGCCGCCCCCTGGAAGGTCCGCGCCTCGACAAGCCGGGCCAGCAGGTAGTCCCGCGCCTCGAGCAACGCCAGCTCCTCCTCGAGCTCGACGTCCTCGCGGCCGGGGAGCAACCGCCGGCACTTCAGCTCGAGCAGGGTCGCAGCGATGACGAGGAACTCCGTCGCCACCTCGAGGTCGATCGCGCCGAGGCGGCGTGTCTCGACGAGGAAGGCGTCGACGATCTCGGAGATCCGGACCTCCCAGACGTCGACCTGTTGCGCCGCGATCAGGCGCAGGAGCAGGTCGAACGGCCCCTCGTAGACCTCGGTGCGGACCTCGTAGCCCATCGGGTGGAGGCTACCCGGCGCCGGCGCGCGGCTCCGGAGCGAGCGCGGCCGGCACCGCTCACTATCCTGGGGCGATGCCACGGGTGTTCTCCGGCATCCAGCCCTCGGGCTCGCTGCACGTCGGCAACTATCTGGGCGCGGTCCGGCAGTGGGCGGCGACCCAGCACGCCGACGCCCTCTACTGCGTCGTCGATCTCCACGCGCTCACCCTCGAGATCGACCCCGACGACCTGCGGACGAAGACGATCGACACGGCGATCGGGTTGATCGCCGCCGGGCTCGACCCCGACGTCTGCACACTGTTCCTCCAGAGCCACGTCCCCGAGCACACGGAGCTCTCGTGGCTGCTCGAGTGCACCGCCTCCTACGGGGAGCTGCGGCGGATGACCCAGTTCAAGGAGAAGGGCGCCGGGCAGGAGTCGGTGCGCGCCTCGCTGCTCACCTACCCCGTCCTCATGGCGGCCGACATCCTCCTCTACGACACGAGCCTCGTCCCAGTCGGCGACGACCAGCGCCAGCACCTCGAGCTGGCGCGTGACCTCGCCGTCCGGTTCAACGGCCGGTACGGCGAGACCTTCGTGGTGCCCGAGGCCCAGGTGCCCGCCGTCGGGGCGAGGGTGATGGACCTCCAGGAGCCCGAGAGGAAGATGTCGAAGTCGACCGGCACCGAGCTCGGGAGGATCGCGATCACCGACTCGCCGGAGGAGATCGAGCGAAAGGTCCGCCGAGCGGTGACGGACACCGAGGGGACGGTCCGCTACGACCCGGCGGACAAGCCCGGGGTCTCCAACCTGCTCGAGATCCTCGCCGCCGTCTCCGGCGAGCCGCCCGAGGTCCTCGCCCATCGCTACACGACCTACGCGGCCTTGAAGAAGGACGTCGCCGACGGCCTCGTCGAGCTGCTCGCGCCACTTCGCGCCCGCGTCGCGGACCTCTCCCGGGACGCGGGCGACGTCGCCGCGATCCTCGAGAAGGGCGCCACCCACGCCCGAGCGCTCGCCGAGCCGACCCTCTCGCGCGCCAGGGCCGCCGTCGGCCTCGCGCCCCGCTGATCCCGCGCCGCGTCCCGCCGAGCGCGCGTTCGGGCGGGCTACGTCCCCACGCGCCCGGCTAGGCGGGCTTCGGGAACACCAGGTCCTCCCACCAGCCGATGGCGTGGCTGAAGATCGTGTCCAGAGCGCCCGGGGCGAGGAACACGACGGCGATGACGAGGAGCATCGCGGCCGGCCTGATGCGGTAGTAGCTGGGGAGGGCGGAGGCCGGGAGCAGCCGCTCGACGACCGAGGCGCCGTCGAGCGGGGGGATCGGGATGAGGTTGAAGGCGGCGATGACGACGTTGATGTAGCCGACGAAGAAGACGATCTCCCAGCCGAGCGGCCACTGGTTGATCGACGTGGCGAAGTACATCTGCGGCGTCACCGCGGCATGGATGACCGCCCCCGCGGCGGCTGCGATCAGCAGGTTCGTCGCCGGCCCGGCCAGCCCGACGAGGACGGCCTGGTTGCGCGGGTGCCGGAGCCGCCCGATGTTCACCGGCACCGGCTTCGCCCAGCCGAAGGCCGAGCCGGTCGTCACGATCAGGAGGATGGGCAGCAGCACCGAGCCGATCGGG
>DAHVLW010000139.1:0-3581 GCA_027320205.1 Acidimicrobiaceae bacterium | reverse complement strand
CGTCGACGAGGTGCTCGCCGTTGGCGACGAGCGGTTCCAGCAGAAGTGCATCGACCGGGTCGAGCAGTTCCAGCGCGACGGGAGGACGATCGTCGTCGTCTCGCACTCGCCGGACCTCATGCGCGACATCTGCGACCAGGTGCTGGTCCTCGACCATGGCGAGGTGGTCACGCTGGCGTCCCCGGGCGAGGCGATCCGCGCCTTCCGTCAGCGTCTTGCCGAGTCCGGGTTCGTTCCCGAGCCGCAGCTGGCCGAGGAGGCCGAGCCGGTCGCCGACGGCGCGCCGGTCGCGCTCCCGCGCCAGCGCCCCCAGGTGCGGCTGCTCGGCGCCGAAGTCGACTATGCCCGGAAGGACGAGCGCAGCTACATCGAGACCGGGGAGCCGCTGACCGTCAACGTCTCCTTCGACGTCGCCACGCCGATGACGGGGGTGCAGTTCAAGATCGCCGTAACCTCCGAGCGCGGCCAGATCGTCTACGCCTCGACGAGCCCCAAGGCGTTCTCCGGGATGCCGCTCGACGCCGGCGTGGGCACGGCGAGCTTCGTATTCGACTCCGTGCCGCTCCTCGACGGGCGCTTCGGTGTCAACGTCGAGGTGCGCGACGCCGCGGGCATCACTCTCGACCTGCTCGACGAGGGGTGCTACTTCGAGGTGATGGATCCCGGCCGTGCGTTCGGGATCGTCGGGCTGCCGATGCGGGTCGAGCTCCTCCCGCCCGGCGCCGCGGTCGAGGCTCGGGCAGCCGGCGCTGCGCGCTGAGCCCGGCGGCCTCGCCGCGGAGGTCGCGGCATCGGCGCTCGCCGAGGCGGAGCGCCTCCGCAAGGACGGCACCGTGCCCCCAGGCTTCGAGACCGAGCTTGCGCAAGCCTTCGAGCGGGCTGCCGAGGCAGCGCTGAGGGTCCCGGCGATCGCCGACCGCTCCGCACGGCTTCGCCGGCTCGGCCGGGCCCTCGTCCCGCCGGGCATGCGGCCAATCGCATGGCGCGCCGCGCGGGCTGCCGACAGGCTGCTCGGCGCCCTCACCCGCGCCGCCCGGCCGCCGGGGGGAGCAGGGGGTCGAAGATGAGCCTGCCCTCGCGCATCGACCAGGTGATCCCGGCGATCATCGAGCACGACGCGGTGAGCAACCACACCTTCGAGGCCCAGCGGCTGCTGCGCGAGATGGGCTTTGACTCCGAGATCTACGCGCGGATCATCGGGCCGGGCTGCGGCGGCCGCGTCCGCCGCCTCGATGAGCTGGCCGGTTCCTCCGGGGATGGGACGGACGGTCATTGGCTCCTGTACCAGTGCTCGATCGGCAGCCCGGCCGCCGACGTCTTCGCGCGCCACCCCGGGGTGAAGCTTCTCGACTACCACAACATCACGCCGGCCGAGCTCGTCGAACGCTGGCTGCCCCCCCTCGCCGAGGAGGCAAGGCTCGGACGCGCCCAGCTGCGCACGCTGGCGCCGGTCGTCACGCACGCGTTCGCCGACTCGGCCTTCAACACCGGGGAGCTCCGCGCCGCCGGGTTCGCCTCGGCGGAGGTGTCGCCGTTGCTCATCGAGGCGGGCAACATCGAGGCACCGGCTGATCCCGCCGAGCTCTCCCGCCTCGAGGCCGCGAAGCGCGGCGGCGGCTGCGACTGGCTGTTCGTGGGTCAGGTGGCCCCGCACAAGGCGCAGCACGACGTCGTGAGCGCATTCGCCTGCTACCGCGCCGCCTACGACGGCGCGGCACGCCTGCACCTTGTCGGGCGGGAGATGGGCAGGGCCTACCGGGACGCGGTCGAGCGGTTCGTCGTCGAGCTCGGTCTCGCCGAGGCGGTCGAGCTCACCGGGTCGGTGCCCACCTCCGCCCTCGCTGCCTACTACGCGACGGCCGACGTGTTCGTCAGCTGCTCGGAGCACGAGGGCTTCTCCGCTCCGGTCGTCGAGGCGATGCACCGCCGCCTCCCCGTCGTCGCCTTCGCGGCGGGCGCGCTGCCCGAGACCGTCGGCGACGCGGGCGTGCTGCTCGGCTCGAAGGCGCCGTGCATCGTCGCGGCCGCCGTCCACGAGGTGCTCTCACGGCCGGGGGCGCGCGATGCGCTCGTGTCGAGAGGGGCGGAACGGGCGGGAACCTACAGCCTCGACGCGGCACGCACGGCGTTCCGCTCGGCCGTCGAGACGGCGCTCGTGCGTCGCTGACGCACCCGGCCGAGCCGCCGTGCCGGGGCGCCAGGCCCTGGAGCTCTGGCCGGGGCGCCGAGGTCGCGGACGGCGCGGGTACTCTTTGTTGCTGTGGCGTTACGACAGCCGCGCCGCCGGTACGGCCGGGCGTGGCAGGTCGCGCGTTTCGTCGTCGGGCTGGCGCTCGCCGGGGTCGCCTTCTGGGCGCTGAACGGCCAGAGAGGCGAGCTCGTCGGCGCATCGACCGTCCTTTCGCATCTGAGGCCCTGGTGGGCACTCGCCGCGATCGGGAGCGAGGTCGCCTCCCTCGTCTGCTTCGCCGCCCTGCAGCGGCGCCTGCTCTCGAGGGGCGAGGTCGACGTCCGGCTCGGCTACGCGACGCAGATGACCTTCGCGGCGGGCGCCATCTCGGACTCGCTGCCCGCCGGCCCGGCCTTCGCGAGCGTCTACGCGTTCCGCCAGTACCGGCGTCACGGGGCGGACGACGCCGTCGCCGGATGGACGTTGCTCGCCACGCTGGTGTGCTCGGCGCTCGGCCTCGCGTTGCTCGCGACCGCCGGCGTGCTCGTCGCGACGCAGGAGAGCACCACCTACGACCTCGTCGGCGTCGTGCTCGGCGTGCTCGTCCTCGCGATCATCGCCGACGCCGTCGTGTGGCAGCGTCGCTGGCTCGTCCGGGTGACCATCGTCGGCTTCGAGCTCGTGCGCCGGATCTTCCGCCTCCCGGGGCGGAGGGGCTTCGACGTCGTCGAGGACCTCGTTGCCCGGCTCACCCTCGTCCGGCTGACCTGGCGCGACCTCACGGCGACGCTCTCTGCCGCGATCGGCAACTGGGCGCTCGACTGCGCGGCGCTCGCTTTCGGCTTCCTCGCCGTCGGCGCCGGCGTGCCCTGGCGAGGGCTCCTGCTCGCCTACGGCGCCGGCCAGCTTGCCGCGAACCTCCCCATCACCCCGGGTGGTCTCGGGCTCGTCGAGGGCAGCCTGAGCATCGCGCTCGTCGCGTTCGGAGGTGGCGAGACGACGACGGTGGCCGCGGTGCTCCTGTACCGGATCGTGAGCTTCTGGGGCTACCTGCCGCTCGGCTGGGCTGCATGGGCCGGGCTCGCGGTGGCGGACCGCCGGTCCGACCGCCGGGCGTTCGCGACCCTCCACCCGTCCGGACGAGCGGCTGCCGCGTCGGGCGCCCCGGGCGCCGACGGGTGGCAGGGCGGCGAGCTCCCCGCCGCCGGGGCGCGCCGCCGGGGCACCCGCGCCGCCTTCGCCTGGCTGGGTCTCATCCGGCCGCACAGCGCCGCCGCTCGTGGAGGCCCGCGATGAACGGCGCTCGGGCGCAGGTCCGCCCCGCCCCGGCACGTCGGTGCTTCCTCGCCCTCTTGATCGCCCTGGCGGCCGGCACGCTCGCCGCCGGCTGCGCCTCGCCCCGCAACGCCCT
>DAHVLW010000118.1:0-12160 GCA_027320205.1 Acidimicrobiaceae bacterium | reverse complement strand
ACGGACGTCCCAGCCGAGGGGCGCGCGATCACCCCAGGTGTCCTCCCACCGGTCGAAGCCGGGGATCGAGCGCGCCGCGACGGTCCGGATCGGACCTGCGGCGATGAGGTTGACCCTGACGTTGCGCGGCCCGAGGTCGCGCGCCAGGTAACGGGCGAGCCCCTCGAGCGCGGCCTTTGCGACTCCCATCCAGTCGTACGCGGGCCAGGCGACGGTCGCGTCGAAGTCGAGCCCGACGATGGAGCCCCCGCCGGCGCGCTCGAACAGCGGGAGGAACGCTTCAGCCAGGACCTTGAGGGAGTACGCCGAGACCTGGAGGGTGGTGGCGACGTCGTCCCAACCGACTCCGAGCATGCCGTTGCCGAGCGCCGCGGCGGGAGCGAAGCCGATCGCATGGACGAGCCCGTCGAGCCGGCCGTAGCGCTCGGCGACCTCCGCAGCGACCGCGGCGGGATGCGAGGGATCGGTGACGTCGAGCTCGAGGACCTCTGGCTCGCCGTCGAGATTCTTCGCGACGCGCCGCGTGAGCGACAGGCCCCTCCCGAAGCCGGTGAGCAGGAGCGTCGCCCCTTCGGCCTGCGCCTGCTCCGCGGCCTTCCAGGCGAGCGAGTCGTCGGTGAGCACGCCTGTGACCAGGATCGTCTTGCCCTCGAGCAGCGTCATGCCTTCCTCCATGGTGCGGCGCCCCCAGCACCCGAGCCCCTCGGACGACGAGGAGCGTCGGCACCGGCGACCGGTGCCCGCTCAGTGCCTGGGGGCGAGCTCGTGGCCGGTGAGCCGACGGTACAGCGCCAGCGTCTCGGGGTGGAGCTGATCGCGAGGATCGCCCTCGATCTCCATCACGAGCAGGAGGTGACGCACCACGGCCTCGATCCCGGCGCGGTTGCCGGCGGCGTCGGCGGTCGTCATGCGGAGCCGGACGAGACGCTCGTCCCACGGCGATGCCCGAAGTCCCTGCTGTGCCGCCCACTCGGCACCGCTGTGGTCGCCGGCATCGAGCAGCGTCCTGCCGCAGAGGAGCGCGCACTCGGAGACGACACGCTCCATCTCGGCGCCCATGTACTCGAGCGCCGTCCAAAGCGACGAGGAGAGGTCCTGAAGGGGTCGCCCGCGCACGAGCGCCAGCGCCTCCCGCCAGGACTCGACCCCCATCGCGCGGTCGCAGAGGGACTTGAAGCGTTGCCAGTCCGTCGAGACCTCGGCGAGCCGGTACACGTCGCCGGCGCGCCGCAGTCGCGGCCGGCCGTCGGCGGCGAGCCCGAGGAGGTGGCGCGCCTCGGACACTCGGTTGGACATCGTCTGGCAGGGCACCCGTCGGCGGGGCCAGAGCGCCGTGGACCACGATGCGGCGGTCGCGCCGTCGGGATGGAGCGCAAGGTACACGACGAGCTCGGTGAGCCTCGGCCTGCCGGCAAAGGACGCAGGCACGCCGCGGACCTCGGCGCGTCCGAGGACCGCGACCTGGATCTCGGTGGCGACATCGGGGATCTCGGCGGCGACCGAGGGACCGCGCGATCCACGAAGTCGCGCGCGCGGCTCGATCGCCGTGCCGGCGACGTCCGCCCCTTCCACCGCGAGCGTCGAGGCCGCGGCGCCGGGCGGCACCTCGGCAACCTCGGGCGCGACAGGTGCGGGCCCGGCCGACTCCAGGACGGCCGTCGCCAGTGCCGCTGCTCGCGCCGTTGGTCGCGCCGTTGGTCGCGCCGCTCCTCGCGGCGCGGACGACGCTCGAGGCTTTTCAGAGCTGCGCTGGCCGTCGCCGGCGCGCAGCTCGGCCCGCCCGCCGCCCGGTGCAACCGTGAGGATCCACGACGACGCGGGCCAGGGTGCCCCGGCAAGCAGTGCGAGCGACGGCTGTCCTCCGTGGCCCGCGCGCGCCGTGGCGGCGAGACGCGCCGCCAGGTCGTCGTCGAGCGCGGCGACGACCTCCCCTCCGAGGATCACGAGCGTCGAGCCTGAGCAGTCGCTCGCTCCCCGCCCCGCGCCGCGGGCGCCGGGCAGCAGAGCGTCGCAGAGGTCGACGCCGTCGAGCAGACCGGTCGCCTCGAGCTCGTCGACTCCGCCGAGCCGGGTCGTCCGCTCGCGGGTTGCAAGTGCTCCCTCGAGGTCGGGGAGGCCGACGACCACGAGGCGGCCGAGGGGGGACCACCGCCGCTCGGCGAGCTCGCCGACGAGGCGGCGGACGAACGTGTCGCAATCCCGCGGCCCGCCCTCGAGGGAGGTGAGGCCGGCAGCGAGCAGGTCGACCAGCACTCGTCGCCCGCGCTCCACCTCGACGGTGACGAGCGCGGCCCGGTGCTCGGGCGCCCCGCGTCGTTGCGCGAGAGCCCTCGCCGCTTCGTCGAGCCGGACGACTCGTGCTGCCGCGACGCCTCCGAGCGGGGCGAGCCCACCCGGGCCGGCCGGGACCGCGAGGCGCTCGCACCCGACCACGACCTCGCCCGGGCGCAGCTCCCAGACGACCTGGCGCGAGGGCGTCCTCGCGGCCGGGCCACCGGCTGGCCCGGCCGCCGCGTCGGCGGCGCCGAGCCAACCGAGCGCGATGCGCGTCCACTCTTCCTCGGCGACGTGCACCGGCGCCTCCGCGCCGGCGCGGCGTCCCTCGTCGGGGGCGATCTCGGTCGCCCCAGCCGGACTCTCCGGCCTGCTTCGGCGGCGTCCCCGGTCGCCTCGCGCGGCCTCTGCCCGCGCCGCGCTCGCACGGCGCGCGACACCTGCGTAGCTGCTCCCGCCCACAGCTCGTGGCCTCCTCAGTCGTCGGACCGAGCCGCTCAAGGTTCCGCCACGGCAGCCCGGTCGCCCGTCCCTCGGGCTGGTCCCGAGGCTTCCCCGGTAACGTACCGATCCCGCTACCGTGTGTCCCGGCCCGGCGCGTCTCGGTGTCGGGCGGGTTCGAGGGAGACGCCTCCTGCTATAATCATCCGGCAGTTCAGCGGTCGGAGGGTCGTTGAGGAACGTGGGCTCTGGCCCACGTTCTTGATTTTTTGGGAAGAGATGCGGTCGGTCCGGAGCTCCGGAGCTCGAGCGGGCCGGCGGGCGCAGGCGACGGGTCGGAGGAGGGTGGCGTGGCAGGGTCGGACAGCCTCGAGGCGGTCCTCGCGCCGGTCTGCGCGGGCTGCGGCGTCGGGCTGTACGACGTCGAGCTCCTCCCCGGCACGCTGAGGGTGACCGTCGAGCGCGCCGGCGGCCTGGATCTCGATGCCCTGGCCGAGGTGTCGCGCGCCGTCGCCGAGGCGCTGGAGGCGACGCAGTCGGGCGCGGGCGCCCGGGCCCATGGGACCGGGGACGTCGAGCTCGAGGTGACGAGCCCGGGACTCGAGCGCCGGCTGCGCAAGCCCGAGCATTTCTCGTCGGCGGTCGGGGAGCAGGTCGCCGTGCGGACTCGTCCGGGCACGGCGGGCGAGCGCCGGCTCGAGGGCCGCCTGGACGTCGCCGACGCGTCCGGAGTCGTCGTCGAGGCTGCCGGCGGCGCGCCGAGGCGGCTGTCCTACGACGAGATCGAGCGTGCCCACCTCGTCTTCGACTGGCGCGCAGCGCTCGCCGGCCGGAACCCGGGCGACAGGGCCCGTGACGAGGACGGCTCGGGGGGCACCCGCCAGGCCGGAACGCGCCAGCTCGGCGCTCGGGCCGGCAGGGCACGCCCACACGGAGCCCGGGCGAGCGGGGAGGGACGGGCCTCGGCGCCGTCCACGACGAGGGAGAGGGCGACGAGGTCATGACCACGACGAACTTCGAGTTCCTGGACGCCCTGCAGCAGATCGCCCGGGACAAGGGCATCGCGGTGGACACGCTCCTCGAGGCCCTCGCCAACGCGCTCGTCGCCGCGTACAAGCGGCTGCCCGACGCGGCAGAGGAAGCCTTCGTCACGATCGACTCCGACTCCGGGGAGATCCGCGTCTACGGCCAGGAGCTGGACGAGGACGGGAACGTCGTGCGCGAGTGGGACGACACGCCGAACGACTTCGGACGCATCGCCGCCCAGGCTGCGAAGCAGGTCATCTTCCAGCGCATCCGCGAGGCCGAGCGTGACCTCAAGTACGAGGAGTACGCCGGGCGCGAGGGCGACATCGTCACCGGGATCATCCAGCAGAGCGACAACCGCTACACGCTGCTCGACCTCGGCAAGGTGGAGGCGCTCCTGCCGCAGGCGGAGCAGGTGCCCTACGAGCGCTACGACCACGGCGCGCGACTGAAGGCCTACATCGTCGAGGTCCGCAAGACGACGAAGGGCCCGCAGATCGTCGTCTCGCGCAGCCATCCCGGGCTCATCAGGCGGCTGTTCGCGCTCGAGGTCCCCGAGATCTCGAGCGGCGTCGTCGACATCAAGGCGTGCGCCCGCGAGCCGGGCCACCGCACGAAGATCGCCGTCTGGTCGAACGACCAGAACGTCGACCCCGTCGGGGCCTGCGTCGGGGCGCGCGGCGCGCGGGTCCGAATGGTGACGAACGAGCTCCGCGGCGAGAAGGTCGACATCGTTCCCTACTCCGACGACCCGGCCGAGTTCGTCGCCCGCGCCCTCCAGCCCGCAAAGGTGAAGGAGGTCCGGCTCGACGAGGAGACCGGGACCGCGACCGTGATCGTGCACGACTACCAGCTGTCGCTCGCGATCGGCAAGGAGGGCCAGAACGCCCGTCTTGCGGCCCGTCTGACGGGCTGGCGCATCGACATCAAGAGCGAGTCGCAGCTCGCCGAGGAGGAGAGCGCCTACGCCGCGGAGGACTGGGCGGAGGGCGAGTGGGTGCGCAGCGAGTCCGGCGACATGGTCTTCCAGCCGGCGGGTGGTGGTGAGGCGATCTCCATGGAGGAGTGGGCCCAGGCTGACGCGGCCGCGTCGGACGTGAGCGCCTCCGGCCCTGCCCCCGAGGCAGTCGGCACCCCCGGCACCCCCCTGGCGGCCGAGGTCTGCGAGGTGGCCGGCGAGGCGGCTGGCGCCGGACCAGCGGTCGCCGGGCGCACCGAGCGGGACACCTAGTCTCCAGCGTGCGCCCTGGCGCCGAGATCGGCGCTCCAGCGAGCTCGGCGCCGGTGCGGACCTGCGTCGGTTGCAGGAGGGCGGCGGCGGTCGACGCGCTCGTCCGGGTGGCCGCCCGGCCCGACGGGTCGCTCGGGACCGGCCGTGGGCTGCCAGGCCGCGGCGCCTGGCTGTGTGCCGGCTCACTCGCCTGCCTCGAGGCGGCCGCGCGCCGCGGCGCGCTGTCGCGGGCGCTCAGGCACCAGATCGCCCCCGAGGCCGTCGTCGCGCTCCAGCCGCTGTTCCAGGGCGGGCACGGCGACGCCGGAGGTGTGCGAGGATAGTCAAGATCGACCCGGTGCCGCGCGGGCTGGGACCGGTGACATGGCGCGAGATCGGCGCGCGCCGAGAAGGGACATCAGGGCAGTTGGCGAAAAAGATCCGCGTCTACGAGCTCGCACGAGAGCTGGGGCTGACCAACAAGGAAGCGCTCGACCTCGCCGTGTCGCTCGGCATCGGTGTGAAGAGCCACTCGTCCTCGATCGAGGACGCCCAGGGCGACCGCGTCCGGCGAAAGGCCGAGCGCGACGGGCTGGTCCGGGCCGTCCAGCCTGCTGAGGACGCGCCCGAGATGTCCCGGTCCCATGCGGGCACGGCCGCCCGAGCACGGGCTGCCGTTCGAGGCCATGTCGCCGGGGCCCCGCCGGGCACGGAGCACGAGGCGCCGGCGGCTCTGCACCGCCCTGCGGGTGGCGGCCCGGGCGCGCCGTCGGAGACCGCCGCCGCCCCGCCGCCCCGACCCCTTGCCGCGGCGGTCCCGCCGGCGGGCGTTGCCGGCGAGGTGGCTCCCGGCGAGCGCCGCGTCGTCCGGAGCAGGCCGGCGAGCGAGCTGATCGAGCAGACCCGGGTCGCGGCCTCCGCGCCGCCGCGGGCGCCTTCGCCTCCTCACCCCGGCGGGCCCCGGCGCGCCGAGCCGGGCCAGCAGCTTCCGGGGCAGGGTGCGGGCGAGCGCCACGTGGCACCCGCCGACGGCGGAGCGACGGGGCGCCCCGGGGAGGCGCCGCGGCCGGCCGCCGCGGCCGGCTCCGCACCGCACCCGCCGCAGGCTCCAGGTGCAGCCGGCCCCGGCGGGGCGCCTCAGACGGGGCCGGCGTTGCAGCGCAGGAGGCTGCTCGGCCCATCGGGCAAGCCGATCCCGCCCCCTCCGGGCGGGCCGCTGCGTTCCGCCTCGGGGCGACCGATCCCGCCGCCTCCCGGCCTCGGCGGCCGTGGGCCCGGGTCGGTGCCGCGCCCGGGGCCTTTCGGCGGCGCGGCGCGCCCGGTCGGCGGGGCGAGGCCTTCGGGTGCAGGGGCTCCCCGCGGCGGCTTCGGCGGCCCGCGGACGGGCGGGGGCTTCGGCGGTGGACGGCCCGGCGGGGCCGGGGGGCGCCCGACCGGTGCGCCCCCGCTCGGAGCGGGTCGCGGCGGTCCCGCCCAGCGCGGCCGCCCGCCGCACCGGCGCCCGAAGCGTCGTCGTTCGGTCCAGGAGGAGCTCGAGCCAATCCAGGTCGCGACCTACACGCCCTCCAACGCGCCGGTGCCCGACCACGAGGTGATCGTCGAGCGCGGCTCGACGCCGCAGGAGCTCGGCCCGAAGCTCAACCGGTCGGCGGGCGACGTCATCCGCTTCCTCTTCCTCCAGGGTGAGGTCGTCACCGCCGCGCAGTCGCTCTCGGACGACATGATCGAGCTGTTTGCCGCCGAGATCGGGGCGCGCATCAAGCTCGTCGACTCCGGCGAGGAGCAGGAGGCGGCGCTCAGGGCGCGCTACTTCGCCGAGGACGACGAGGAGGCCGAGGACCCGGCGTCGCTGCGGCCGAGGCCGCCGGTCGTGACGGTGATGGGGCACGTCGACCACGGCAAGACGCTCCTGCTCGACAGGCTCCGCTCGACGAACGTCGTCGCCGGGGAGGCGGGAGGCATCACCCAGCACATCGGCGCCTACCAGGTCGAGCGTCAAGGGCACCTCATCACCTTCATCGACACGCCGGGCCACGAGGCCTTCACCGCGATGCGCGCGCGCGGCGCCGAGGTGACTGACATCGTCGTCCTCGTCGTGGCGTCCGACGACGGCGTCATGCCCCAGACCGTCGAGGCGATCAACCACGCCCGTGCTGCCGACGTGCCGATACTGGTCGCGATCAACAAGATCGACCGCGAGGACGCCGACCCGAACCGCGTCATGCAGCAGCTCTCCGAGCACGGGCTGATGCCCGAGGCGTGGGGAGGCGACGCGATCACCGTCGAGGTGTCGGCGCTGCAGGACCTCGGTATCGACGACCTCCTGGACCACGTCGCCGCGCTGGCCGAGGTGCTCGAGCTGAAGGCCAGCCCCGAGGGGCGAGCGCGGGGCACGGTTCTCGAGGCCAATCTCGACGTCGGCCGGGGTCCCGTGGCGACGGTGATCGTGCAGAGCGGGACCTTGCGCGTCGGCGACCCGATCGTCGCCGGCCCGGCGTGGGGACGGGTGAAGGCGCTGATCGACGATCGCGGGGACCAGGTGAAAGAGGCCCTTCCCTCGACTCCGGTCCAGGTGCTCGGCCTCTCCGAGCCGGCCTTGGCCGGGGACGAGCTGCGGGTCACCGCGGACCTCTCGGTCGCCCGCACGGTCGGCGAGTCCCGCGAGCAGCGCATCCGCGTCGCGCGCTACGGCCAGGTACCGGTTGCCCCCGGCGCCGGCGCTCGTCTCGAGGACATCTTCGAGCAGATCCAGAGGGGCGAGACGGCGACGCTTCGCGTCGTCCTCAAGGCCGACACCCAGGGCTCGCTCGAGGCGGTCACCGAGAGCCTCCGCAAGCTCGAGCGCGACGAGGTCAGCGTCTCCTTCGTCCACCGTGCGGTAGGCGGGATCACGGAGTACGACGCGACCTTGGCCGCGGCGTCGAACGCGACGATCATCGGCTTCAACGTCCGACCCGACCGCCGCGCCCGGGAGCTCGCCGCCCTCCACGACGTCGAGGTGAGGACGTACGAGATCATCTACAAGCTGCTCGAGGACATCGAGGCGGCGCTCGTCGGGATGCTCGCTCCGACCTACGAGGAGGTCGTCACCGGCGAGGCGGAGGTGCGCGAGGTCTTCCGCGTGCCGCGTGTCGGCGCCGTGGCCGGCTGCTACGTGCGGCACGGCACGATCACCCGCGGCTCGAAGGTCCGCTTCCTCAGGGAGGGCGTCGTCATCTGGAAAGGAGCGATCTCCTCGCTCCGCCGGTTCAAGGACGACGTCCGGGAGGTGCACGAGGGCTTCGAGTGCGGCGTCGGTCTCACAGACTTCCAGGACCTGCGGCAGGGCGACGTGATCGAGACCTTCGAGGAGCGGGAGGTCCCCCGCAGCTGACGACGCCCCGCCACCGTCACCGCGGGTCACCCCGCCCCTACCCGCGGACGGCGCGGGTCAACGCGCTGCTCCTCCAGATCCTCGCCGAGGAGCTGGAGCGACTCGCCGATGCCGACGACCGGCTCCGGATGCTGACCCTCACCGGCGTCGAGACCGAGCCCGGTCTGGCGCGTGCAGTGGTCTACGTCGGGACCCTCGCCGAGAGCGCTGCTGCGGCACTCGAAGAGCACCGGCGCGAGCTGCAGCACGCCGTCGGCGTCGAGGCACGCCTCAAGCGCACCCCGACGCTGCGCTTCGTAGCCGACCCGGCGATCGCGGCCGGGGACGCGGTCGAGGCGGCGCTGCGGAGGGCGCGGGAGCGCCGACCGGGATGAGCGGCGAGGCGCCGTCGAGAGCGCCTGGCCCGAAGGCAGGGAGCATCGACGGTTGCGTCGTGGTGGACAAGCCGCCGGGCATGACCTCGCACGACGTGGTGGCACGCTGCCGCCGCGTGCTCGGGGAGGCGCGCGCGGGGCACGCCGGCACGCTGGACCCCGACGCGACCGGCGTCCTCGTCATCGGGCTCGGCAGGGCGACCCGCCTACTCGGCTTCGTCAGCGGCCGGCCGAAGTCCTACTCCTGCGAGCTCGTGCTCGGCTCGGCGACGACCACGCTCGACGCGGGCGGCGAGGTCGTCGCGACCTTCGACATGGCCGGTGTCACGCTCGGCGACGTCCGCGAGGTGGCGCGCCGCTTCACCGGCAGGATCCAGCAGGTGCCGCCGATGGTCTCGGCGCTCAAGCGTGGCGGGCGCCGGCTGCACGAGCTGGCTCGCGAGGGTGTCGAGGTCGCCCGCGAGCCAAGGGCTGTGGAGGTCACCCGGCTCGAGGTCGACGGGACCGACCTGCCGGGCGTCTTCCGGCTCGAGGTCGACTGCTCCTCCGGGACCTACGTCCGGTCTCTCGCAGCGGACCTCGGTGCCGCACTCGGCGGGGGCGCCCACCTGCGCCGGCTGCGGCGCCTCGCGGTGGGTCGGTTCAGCCTCGGCTCGGCGGTCCCTCTCGCGCTCCTCGACCGCTCCTGCGTCCGCCCGGCGAGCGAGCTCGTCGGCCATCTCGCGCGACTCGTGCCGGACGCCGCGGTGCACGAGGCGATCGCCCACGGCCGGGTCCTCGAGCGGCGAGTCCTCGGGGCGACGGGCGACGGCCCCTGGGCCGTGCTCGACGCAGAGGGGTCGCTCCTCGCCGTCTACGAGGCATGGCCGGGGGAACGGGCCAAGCCGAGCGTGGTCCTGTGGGCCGGGCCGGGCACCGGCTCGGTGAGGCCCACCGGCGGAGACCGGCCAGGCGACTAGGGTCCACGTCGGTGGATCGGACCCAGCCGGCGCCCGCGTTCACCCGCCCGGACCCGGAGGCCGCCCTTGCGCGCCATCGTCGCGCTGGAGGCGGCGCGGTCCCCGGGCGAGGCGCCGCCGTGACCATCGGGAACTTCGACGGGGTCCATCGCGGCCATCGCGCCCTCGTCGTCCGGGCGCTGGAGGTGGCCGAGGGCCGCGGGCTGAAGAGCGTGGCGCTGACCTTCGACCGCCATCCGGCGACCATCGTCCGACCGGGACACGTCCCGCACCTGTTGACCAGCCTCGAGCAGAAGGTCGAGCTCCTGCTCGAGGCCGGGGTGGACGAGGTCGCCGTGCTGCGCTTCGACGCCGCGCGGGCCGGCGAGGACGCCGGGGACTTCGTGCGCACCGTGCTCGCCGGTGAGCTCGGCGCGCGGGCGGTTGCCGTCGGCGCGAGCTTCCGCTTCGGTCACCGCCAGCGCGGTGACGTCGCGCTGCTCGAGACGATGGGGCGCGAGCTCGGATTCGAGGTGGACGAGGTCGGGCTCGTCACGGACGAGGTCGACGGCGCGCCGGTCGTCGTCTCCTCGACCGTCATCCGCTCGCTCGTCGCGGACGGCCGTCTCGAGGAGGCCGCTCGCCTGCTCGGGCGGCCGCACGAAGTGCGGGGCGCGCTTGCCGACCGTCCTGCCCCCGGCGACTCGTGGCGCCTCACGGTCGGGGTCGCTCCTGGGCTGCTGCTGCCGCCGCCGGGGAGGTACGCAGGCGACGTGACTCCGGTCGGATCCGGGGGCGACAAGGAACGCGACGTGGCGCTCGTGACGGTGCCCGGCGAGCCCCCCGCGGGGTCCGGGCTGCTCGTCTCGGTGACCGGGAAAGACCCGCTCGCCGGAGCACCGAGGACGGCCGGACTGGCCGTGAACGACCAGGTCGCCGTGCGCTTCGCCGGCCGCGTGGAGAAGCCGGCCCGGTAGACTCGGCCCGTGGCCACCTACGAGATCCGTGTCTTCGGCGATCCGGTGCTCCGCCAGCGCTCGACCGAGGTCACCGACATCGACGGAGCGCTCGTGCGCCTCGCCGACGACATGATCGAGACGATGCTCGAGGCGCCCGGCGTCGGCCTCGCCGCGCCCCAGGTCGGCGTGCAGCGCCGGATGTTCGTCTACGACGTCGGCGAGGGGCCGCATGCCGTCGTCAATCCCGAGATCGTCGAGTCGGGCGGGGAGTGGACCTACCACGAGGGTTGCCTGTCCGTCCCCGGGCTGAGCTGGGACATCGTCCGGCCGAAGCAGGTGCGCCTCGTAGGAGTGGACCTCGACGGCAATGCGGTCGACCTCGAGGCCGACGAGCTTCTCGCGCGCTGCTTCCTGCACGAGATCGACCATCTCGACGGGGTGCTCCTGATCGAGCGCCTGGGCGACGAGCAGCGCAAGGAGGCGATGCGGGTCCTGCGTCGGCGGGCGCTCGACCCTTCGCTCCGCTGACGCGCCTCGCCTTCCTCGGCACGCCAGAGGTCGCCGCGTCGACGCTGCGCGCCGTCCATGGCGCCGGCCATGACGTGGCCCTCGCGGTGACCGCGCCGGACCGTCGCCGGGGGCGCGGCGGGGCGACCAGCCCGACGCCGGTGAAGTCCGCCGCCGCGGAGCTCGGCATCCCGGTGAGCGAGCGGGTCGCCGACGTCCTCGGCATGCGGCTCGATCTCGGCCTCGTCGTCGCCTTCGGGCGCCTGGTCCGTCCGGAGGTCCTGGCGGACGTCCCGATGGTGAACGTCCACTTCTCGCTGCTGCCGCGCTGGCGCGGCGCCGCACCGGTCGAGCGGGCGATCCTCGCCGGTGACGCGACGACGGGAGTCTGCCTGATGGCGCTCGAGGAGGGGCTCGACACCGGGCCGGTCCACGCACGCGCGGCCACCGGGATCGGGCCGGCCGAGACGGCCGCGGACCTGCGCACGAGGCTCGGCGAGCTCGGTGTCGGCCTCGCCCTCGATCTGCTCAGGCGCTGGCCCGACGTCGGGGAGCCGGAGCCGCAGGTCGGCGAGGCGACGTACGCGGCGAAGATCACGGTAGAGGAGCTCGAGCTCGACTGGTCGGCGAGCGCACCGGCCTGCCTTCGCGTCGTGCGGGTCGGCCGGGCCTGGACGCGCTTCCGCTCGCGGCGCCTCGCGGTTCGTCGAGCCGAGCTCGCCGAGGGAGCGTCCGGGCGGGCACGCGAGGAC
Organism: Acidimicrobiaceae bacterium; assembly: GCA_027320205.1. Taxonomy (GTDB): domain Bacteria; phylum Actinomycetota; class Acidimicrobiia; order Acidimicrobiales; family Bog-793; genus JAKAOD01. The sequence continues at coordinate 306 of DAHVLW010000118.1, read as the reverse complement.
GCCGGCGGCGCAGACGTCGCCGATTGCTCCGGGCTCGCCGGCCTCGGCTCGGGAGCGCACGGGCGGCGCGCGCCGGGCACGCTCGTGGGCGACTGCGTCGTCACCGGGGACGGGCTCGTGCGCCTCGTCGAGGTCCAGGAAGAGGGGCGGCCGGCCCGGGAGTTCTCGACCTGGGCGCGGGGCGCGCGACCGAGAGACGGGGAGCTCCTCGGTGAAGGCGAAAGCTAGCGTCGAGCCCGTGCTGCCTGCGGGAGAGGTACGCGTCGCCCCCTCGATCCTCGCGGCCGACTTCGGCAGCCTCGCGGC
>DAHVLW010000111.1:0-3126 GCA_027320205.1 Acidimicrobiaceae bacterium | reverse complement strand
GTCAAGATATTCATCGCCTCCAAGCGCAAGCTCCAGGTCGGCGACAAGCTGGCGGGGCGCCACGGCAACAAGGGCGTCGTCTCCAAGATCCTCCCGGTCGAGGACATGCCCTACCTCGCCGACGGCACGCCGGTCGACATCATCCTGAACCCACTCGGCGTGCCGAGCCGGATGAACGTCGGCCAGGTGCTCGAGGCGCACCTCGGCTACGCGGCCCGGTGGGGATGGGAGCGCGACGGGGCGGCGGAGCCGGCGACCGCCGGGCTGCCGCCGGCGGCCGCCGGGCTGCCGCCGGCGGCCGACGGGGCTCGCGCGTCCGGCGGGTCGGAGGATCGGAAGACGAGCCCGCGTACCGGCCCGGCGGTGTGGGTCTCGACCCCGGTCTTCGACGGCGCCCACTGGGACGAGGAGTCGGGCGCCGGGCGCAATCCGACGATCAAGCAGGTCTTCGAGCGGCTGAGGCCGGACTCGGCATCCGGCGGGGAGCGCCAGATCCGCGTCGACGGCAAGGCGATCCTCTACAACGGGCGCACCGGCGAGCCCTACGACAACCCGATCAGCGTCGGGTACATGTACATCCTCAAGCTCGCCCACCTCGTCGACGACAAGATCCACGCTCGTTCGACGGGTCCCGACTCGATGATCACCCAGCAGCCGCTCGGCGGGAAGGCCCAGTTCGGCGGCCAGCGCTTCGGCGAGATGGAGGTCTGGGCGCTCGAGGCCTACGGCGCCGCCTACGCGCTGCAGGAGCTGCTCACGATCAAGTCCGACGACGTGCTCGGGCGCGTCAAGGTCTACGAGGCGATCGTGAAGGGGGAGAACATTCCCGAGCCGGGGATCCCCGAGAGCTTCAAGGTGCTCATCAAGGAGATGCAGTCGCTCTGCCTCGACGTCGAGGTGCTCTCGACGTCGGGCGAGGAGATCGAGATGCGCGAGCTCGACGAGGACGTCTACCGGGCGGCGGAGGAGCTCGGCATCGACATCAGCCGGCCCGAGCGGGGGTCGGACGAGGAGGACGCGCGGCGTGCGGCGGAGAGGAGCTTCTAGATGCTGGACGTGAACGACTTCGACCAGCTTCGCATCGGCCTCGCGACCGCCGACGACATCAGGGTGTGGTCGCGCGGCGAGGTGAAGAAGCCGGAGACGATCAACTACCGGACGCTCAGACCCGAGAAGGACGGGCTGTTCTGCGAGAAGATCTTCGGCCCGACGAAGGACTGGGAGTGCTACTGCGGCAAGTACAAGCGGGTGCGATTCCGCGGCATCGTCTGCGAGCGCTGCGGCGTCGAGGTCACGCGCTCGAAGGTCCGCCGCGAGCGGATGGGCCACGTCGAGCTCGCCGCACCCGTCGTCCACATCTGGTACCTGCGAGGCACGCGCTCGTGGCTCGCCTACCTCCTCATGGGGACCGAGGCCCGTGAGGAGCTGAAGGCGAAGCAGCTCGAGAAGGTCATCTACTTCGCCGCCTACCTCGTCACCCATGTCGACGAGGAGAAGCGCCACGCCGACCTCCCGAACCTCGAGGCGGAGCTCGCCTCGGAGATCGCCGAGATCGAGCGGGGTCGCGACCTCGAGGTCGAGCGGCGGCTCGCCGCCCTCGAGGCCGAGCTCGTCCAGCTCGAGAAGGACGGGGCGAAGGAGTCGGAGGTGCGCGCGCGGCAGCGGGCCGTCGAGAAGGAGGTCGCCGGTCTGCGTGAGCGCGGCGCGGCCGAGATCACGATGGCGAGCCGCGCCCTCGACGAGCTGCGCGAGCTGCACAGCCGGCGGATCATCGAGGACGAGCTGCTCTGGCGCGAGCTCGTCGCCCGCTACGGCGACTACTTCGAGGGCGGCATGGGGGCAGAGGCGATCGCCAGTCTCATCGCCCGGATCGACCTCGACGCCGAGGAGCAGAAGCTTCGAGAGAGCATCGACCCGGCCGGCGGCCGGCGGCCGCTGTCCGCTCAGCGCAAGCAGAAGGCGATCAAGAGGCTGAGGATCGTCTCGGCCTTCAACCGCCGCGACGAGACCGGCCGGCGTGCGAACGACCCGCGGGCGATGATCCTCGACGCGGTCCCGGTGATCCCCCCGGACCTCAGGCCGATGGTCCAGCTCGACGGCGGTCGGTTTGCGACGTCGGACCTGAACGACCTGTACCGCCGCGTGATCAACCGGAACAACCGCCTGAAGCGGCTGCTCGACCTCGGCGCGCCCGAGATCATCATCAACAACGAGAAGCGGATGCTCCAGGAGGCCGTCGACGCGCTGTTCGACAACGGCCGGCGCGGCCGGCCGGTCACGGGTCCGGGCAACAGGCCGCTCAAGAGCCTCTCGGACATGCTGAAGGGCAAGCAGGGGCGGTTCCGTCAGAACCTGCTCGGCAAGCGCGTCGACTACTCCGGGCGCTCGGTGATCGTCGTCGGGCCGACGCTCAAGCTCCACCAGTGCGGCCTGCCGAAGCAGATGGCCCTCGAGCTGTTCAAGCCGTTCGTGATGAAGCGCCTCGTCGACGTCGAGATCGCGCCGAACATCAAGTCGGCGAAGCGCATGGTCGAGCGGCGGCGCCCGCAGGTCTGGGACGTGCTCGACGAGGTGATCAAGGAGCACCCCGTGCTGCTCAACCGGGCGCCCACGCTCCACCGCCTCGGGATCCAGGCCTTCGAGCCCGTGCTCATCGAGGGGAAGGCGATCCAGATCCACCCCCTCGTCTGCACGGCCTTCAACGCCGACTTCGACGGCGACCAGATGGCGGTGCACCTCCCCCTCTCAGCGGAGGCCCAGGCCGAGGCGCGCGTGCTGATGCTCTCGGCGAACAACATCCTCTCCCCGGCGACCGGGCGGCCCGTCACGGTCCCGACGCAGGACATGGTCTTCGGCGTCTACTACCTCACGCTGCTAGCCGAAGGGCGGCGCGGCGAGGGCCGGGTGTTCAGGAGGGTCGAGGAGATCCGGGCCGCCTACGAGGCGGGGGACGTGGACCTGCACGCCCGGATCCAGTTGCGCCGCGGGGGCGGACGGTCGCTCGCGGCGGACGGTGACGAGGAGCCGGAGTCGGTCGAGACGACGCCGGGACGGGTCTTCTTCAACCTCGCGCTGCCGGACGGCTTCGGCTACGTCAACAGCGTCGTCGGCAAGCGCGCGACGAGC
>DAHVLW010000108.1:0-5079 GCA_027320205.1 Acidimicrobiaceae bacterium | reverse complement strand
CGTGGTACATCGCCTGGGAGAGCGTGTCGAGCTCCATGTTCTTGCTCCAGCGCCCGACCTGGGTGCCGACGTGATAGATGCTCGAGCCGAGCACGAGCCCGAGCGGGAGGAAGCCGGCTTCCCGGACGAGCAGGAACTCGTTCACGGTCAGGTCCGAGGTGAACAGCGCCTTGGCCGAGCCCGGACGCATCTCCTCCAGCCGGCGCATCGCGTCCTCGGGGATGCCGAGCGCCACGCCCTGCTCTTCCGTCGTCATCTGGCTCCCTTCCCGGTTGCTCGAATGCTCAGCTGCTCAGCGCGGCTTGCCGAAGGTGCTGCCCCTCTTCGTCGTCCGGGCTCCCGCCAGCGGCAACATCTTCAACGGCGAGGGGGGCAGGGTCTCGGCCTTGTGGTAGCGGACGACGGCGCTCGCGACGGCGCTCGACTCGGCGACGTGGTCGCGGTGACCCTCCCCCGCCTCGAGCTCGTGGACGTAGAGGCTCACCGGGCTGTCGAGGATCGCCCCGTCGGCACCCGCCCGGGCGGCGCGCGTCGCCAGCTGCCGGCGCGCGTCGGCACGCACCGCCGTGGCGAGCTCGCTCAAGCCGACGACCTCCATGTTCGGCGCCAGTGCACCCTGGGCCATGAGCGTCGCGTAGTCGTCGTGGCGGATCGCCACAGAGATCCCGACGATGATCGCGGCAGGCATCCAGCCGGAATGGACGAGCTTGGCGACGTCCTGGCCGTCGAGCGTCGTCGTGAACGGCCGGGCGGCGTGCGTGCTCCCGAGCGAGCGCACCGCCGTCCCGAGCGCCATGAACTCCCGGTTGCCCGCTCCCAGGTGGTGCTCGGTGAGCGAGACGCCGACGACGCCGTCCGCCCCCAGCTCACGGGCCTCGACGAGCATGCGGTCGAGCGCGGTGCCCCACCCGTGGTGAAGGGCGTCGACGTACGGGCCGAATCCTGCCCAGCCCGAGCCGGAGCCGTCGCCGCTCGTGATCACCGGCGGCGACGCCGACGCCCCGTAGCCCGTCCAGGTCGACCCCAGACCACCGGCGTACCAGCCGCAGCCGCCGTAGCCCTGGAATCCGATGTACTCGACGATGCAGCCCATCACCTCGCCGACGGGAGTGAAGCCGCAGCTCGCCATCCCCGCATGGCCCGGCACGTCGAGCAGGCTCGAGCGGACGCCGGAGCTGCGAGCCCGGTCGACGCGCGCCTGCACCGCCGGCGGCAGCCCCGTTCCGTCCCAGATGGTCATCGCCCTCCGATCGACCGGCACGCTACCACCTGGTCTCGAAGCCCTGGCCGGCAGCGACGTCAGAAGGCCCAGCGCCAGAACTCGAGGCGCCCGAGGACCCGGCTCCAGAGGCTCCCCGTCGCCGGCGCCCCGTCCACCCCTGCGGGGGCCCGGTGCGGCGGCGGGTCGAGCGAAGCCGGCGATGCAAGATAGAGGTCCGCCGGCGAGAGCGCGCGCGTCTCGAGGCCGGGCGCGACCCCGCCCGGCTCGCCGGCCTTCGCCGGGCGGCCGAGGCCCGGCAGGGAGTAGGCCTGCTCGCCGGGACGGACGAGCCCGTACTCGGCGTGGGCGATCGCTTCCACCGTCGAGGTGCGCCGCAGAGAGCCGATGTCCGCGGAGAGCAGCGCGTCGAGGGCGCGGACGCGCGACAGCTCGGCTCCGGCGGTCGCGAGCTCACGCTGCTGGTGGACGAGCTCGCCGACAGGCAGCTCGAACGCGAGCACCGCCGAGGCGAGGCCGGCGGCGGCGAGCAGCGTGAAGCGCGCCCGCGTGACGTGCATCAGCTTCTCGGACGCGCGAGCGCGGCGGCGCCCGGGAACAGGGCGGACTCCCCGAGCTCGCGCTCGATACGAAGGAGCCGGCTGTACTTGGCGGCGTGCTCGGAACCGGCCGGGGGGCCTCCCCGCAGCTGACCGCAGCCGGCGGCGACGCCGAGATCGGCGAGGGCGGCGTCCTCCGTCTCGCGCGTGCCGGCCTCCGCGACGCAGGCAAGACCCCCCGACCTGGTCCGCTCGACGGCGCCGAGCGCCTCCGTGAGCGTCCCGGCACGCGCCAGGTCCAAGCCGAGCGCCGAGCGCCCGCCGGCCGAGGAAAGATCGATCGCGCCACCGATCGATCCGGGCGCGGAGAGGAGCTCGCCGTCGACGAGCTGGACGCCCTCGCCGAGCACGGCGCGAAGCTCCTCCCAGGCGGCTGGCTCGGAGGTGGGGAGCGGGTCCTCGAGCGAGACGACCGGGAACCTCGCGCAGGCCGAGCCCCAGCGCTCGATGGCCGCGGCGACCTCCGCCGAGGGTGGCGGCGGCCGCGAGGCCGGTGGAGAGCCCCCGACGACTCCGGCCGCGGACGGCGTGCCGTACGCCGCGGCGTCGACCGCGAGGGCGACCTCCTCGCCGGGCACGCGGCCGGCCGACTCGATCGCCTCGACCGCGAGCCCGAGCGCCTCCCCCGCCGGAACTCCGGCCCTCGCGTCGATGGAGCGCTCGAGCGCCCGTGCGACGTCGAGCGCCCAGCGCAGCGCCTCGTCGAACGAGGCGGCGCCGAGGGGGACGGCCATCACGTCCGCACCACCCCGCCGCCCGCCGGCGGCGCGACCGCGGGAGCCGAGCGAGACCAGGGGGAGCGGCAGCGAGATGGCCGTGACGCCGCCGAGGTAGCGGTAGAGCGGCAGCCCTGACGCCTCGGCCGCCGCCCGGGCGACGGCGAGGGAGACGGCGAGCAGCGTCCCGGCGCCGAGGCGGGACCGCGTCGGCGTCCCGTCGAGATCGACGAGCGCAAGGTCGACGCCGCGCTGGTCGAAGGCGTCGCGCCCGGCGAGGGCGGCGGCGATCTCTCCCTCGACCGCCGCGAGCGCCGAGCGCAGGCCGCGCCCGCCATGCCGTGTCCCGCCGTCCAGCAGGGGGGCGAGGCCGGTCGACCCGGACGCCTCCCCGGACGCCGCCACGGCGCGACCGGTCGCCCCGGAGCGGAGGACGCAGACGACCTCGAGCGCCGGATCGCCGCCGGCGTCGAGCACCTCCAGGGCGCTCAGCTGCCCGATGCCGCTCCCGCCCAACTGCGCTTGTGACTCCTGTGTGTCGTGTGGCCAGTGTTGCTGGAGTGAACAAAGCTATCAATCGCCGGAGCCGTGCCCGGGTCGCCGGGCGCGGCCGCGGGCTCCGCGGTGCGGCGCGCCGGGGCGCAAGGTCGGGCTCTCGGCCCCAAAAGGGCCCTGCCTGCCCCCGGGCTAGGGGCGCACGGACCGTTCGAGCTCGGCCGCGACGAGGCTCACGCGGAACGACTCGGCGGCGCGGCGCGCCGCGCCCTCGGGGTCCGCCCCGTGATGGGCGCCGAGTCGCGCCAGCGCGACGAGGAGCTCGCCGAGCCCGGCGGTGTCCCCGCGATCGAGCGCGGCGAGGCCGTCGCGTGCCGCGGCGGCCACCTCGTCCGTCCGGTCGAGGCCGAGCCCGATCGACTGGGCCTTGCGCTCCAGCTTCGTCACGAGCAGCAGCGCCGGCAGCGAGGCGGGGATGCCGTCGGTCACGCTCTGCCGCCCCTTCTCCTGCCGCTTGATCTGCTCCCATCGCCCGGCGACGTCCTCGGCCCGGAGGGGCGGCCCGCCGGCAGACGGACCGGGCGCGGCGGGGAGCGGAGCGGCGCCGGGGAGCGGCGGAGCGGCGGCGGGGAGCGGCGAGCCGTCGGCCCCGAAGACGTGCGGGTGGCGGCGCACGAGCTTCTCCCGCACGCCACGCGCCACGTCGGCGACGTCGAAGGCGCCTGCCTCGGCGGCGAGCCGGGCGTGGAACAGGATCAGGCCGAAGAGGTCGCCGAGCTCCTCCTCGAGATGGTCGGCACCTTCGAGCGACGGCACGGGGCCGAGGTGCTCGATGGCGTCGAGGACCTCGTAGGTCTCCTCGAGGAGGTAGCGACCGAGCGACTCGTGCGTCTGGACGGCGTCCCAGGGGCAGCGCTCCCTGAGCAGGCGCACCACCTCGACGGCGCGCAGCAGCTCCGAACCCGCCGGCTCCTCCACGCGCGGGACGTAGATCGAGGTCAGGTGGTCCGGCGCGACCACCCGGTCGAGGTCCGGCCAGTCCACCTCGACGACGCGCTCGTCGTCGAGGCCGAGGTGATGGAGCACGACGGCGGGGAGCCGCGGCGGCTCGTCGAAGGCGAGCTTCACCTCGGAGCAGAGGTCCCTCGACCACGCCTGCGCGACGAGGAGCGGCCCGTGGTCGCCGGCCGCGGCGACGGCGAAGTCGGCGGCGTCGACCAGCCGGACACCTGCGTGCACCGGGTCGATCCCGAGGCGCGCCCAGGCGAGCTCGAGGAACGACATCCCCGGGACGAGCTCGAGCGCGACGCGGGGATCGGCGTCGAGGCGCTCGACCGTCGCCTCGAGCACGGTCGGCGAGCCGGGCACGCAGTAGGCGATCGGCGCCGCCTTCCCCGAGCTCGCGGCGACCGAGACGACGTCCTCGACGATGGCGGCGTAGGTCTCCTCGAAGCTCGCCGCCCGCTCGTAGTGCTCGTCGAGCGCCCTCGCCCCGGCGGCGAGCAGCGGCTCGGCGGCCGGATGGCGCGCGGTCCGGAGCAGCACGGCTCCTGCGGAGCGGATCGCTGCCGCGGCGGCCGGGGCGGTGAGCTCCGGCCCCGCGGGCCCGAGGCCCACTGCGAGGACGGTCGGGACCCTGCGACGTGCGCCGGAGCGAGCCGCGGTCACCCCGTAGGCGAGACGGCGGCCGCGGCGGGGGTCACCGCGGCGGGGTTGGGCAGCAGCGAGTCGGCCGGCGCGTGGGGGGCCGCGACGCTCCAGCCGGAGCTCGAATGCCGCCAGGTCCCGTAGGCGGGGTCGACGGTCACGTGCGCCCTGCCGCTCACCGCCGCGATCAGGGCGGAGGCCTTGGACTGCTCGGCGAGCAGCACCTCGGCGGCGACCCGCTCGAGTGGGGCGATCGGCCGGCTCGTCACGAGGAGGAGCAGGTAGTCGGTACCGAATGCCACCGGCCGGGAGACCTGGCCGGCGGGGAGCGCGGCGACGATCGAGTCGAGCGGCGCGGTGAACTGGGCCGGGAAGACGCAGCCGAGCGCGCCGCCCGACGAGG
>DAHVLW010000100.1:0-6144 GCA_027320205.1 Acidimicrobiaceae bacterium | reverse complement strand
TCGCATCACCTCGCTCGGGATCGCGCGGACCTTCCAGACGATCCATCTCTTCCTCAACATGAGCGTCATCGAGAACGTCATGGTCGGCGCCCACCTCACGCAGTCGGTTCGCGGCTGGCAGGCGGCGCTCCGCACCCCGCGGTGGCGGCGCGAGGAGTCGGCGGTGCGCGCGAGGGCCGAGGAGCTGCTCGGCTTCTTCGGCGACCGCCTCGGGCCGCACCGGTACGCGCAGCCGGCCTTTGCCCTCTCCTACGCCAACCGTCGCCGGCTCGAGATCGCCCGGGCGATGGCGACCGGCGCCTCCGTGCTCCTGCTCGACGAGCCCGCGGCGGGGATGAACCCCGTCGAGACCCGGGAGATCGGCGAGCTCGTCGGGCGCCTGCGTTCCGAGCGCGGCTGCTCGATCCTCGTCATCGAGCACGACATGGGCGTCGTGCAAGGAGTCTCCGACCGCGTCGTCGCCCTCGACCACGGAGAGAAGATCGCCGAGGGCAGCTTCGAGGACGTCGCCGACCACCCGACGGTCGTCGAGGCGTACCTCGGGCGGCGCCGCGAGGGCGGCGGGGCGTGAGCGGCGACGGCGTGCTCGGCGTGCCGTGCGCAGCGCGTGCCGAGCTGCCGGGCGAGGGGGGTGGGGAGGCGCTCCTCCGCCTGGAGGAGCTCGACGTCTACTACGGCAAGATGCACGTCCTCCAGTCCGTTTCGGCCCAAGTGCACAAGGGCGAGCTCGTCTGCCTGCTCGGGGGCAACGCCTCCGGCAAGTCGACGACGCTCCGGACGGCGCTCGGGCTCCTCCGGCCGAGGCGCGGCCGCGTCGTCTTCGACGGCCGGGACGTGACCGCGCTCCCGGCCTCGGCGCGGGTGGCGAGGGGCATGGCGATCGTGCCGGAGAACCGCCGCCTCTTCGCGCCGATGAGCGTGCGGGAGAACCTCGAGATGGGGCTCTACCTCCAGCCGAAGAGCGCCCGCCGGGAAGCGTTCGAGTACGTCTACGGGCTGTTTCCCCTGCTGGCCGAGCGCCGGCAGCAGCTCGCCGGGACGCTGTCGGGGGGCGAGCAGCAGATGGTGGCGATGGCGCGGGCCCTCATGTCGCGGCCGCGCCTCCTGCTCATGGACGAGCCGTCGATGGGGCTATCGCCGGCGCTCGTCGAGCGGAGCTTCGAGACGATCGAGCAGGTGCACGAGGCAGGGGTGTCGATCCTCGTCGTCGAGCAGAACGCCAACATGGCCCTGTCCATAGCCGATCGCGGCTACGTGCTGCAGACCGGGCGGGTCGTGCTCACCGACTCGGCCGAGCGCCTGCGGGCGAACGAGGAGCTGAAGAAGGCCTACCTCGGGCATTGAGGCACGGCCTCCGCCGGGCGACGCGGCCTCCGCCGGGCGTCGCGGCCTCCGCCGGGCGTCGCGGCCTTCCTGCGCAGCCGGCGGTCTCGCGCGCTCAGCGGTCCTCAGACGGGACGAGGGCGAAGCCCTCGGTGGCGGCTGCCTGCCGCAGACGGGCGTCGAAGGCCGCGAAGCCGGTGCACTCGTCGTCGGCACGTCGGGCGGCGAGCGCGCTCGCGAGCTGCACCGCGTCGTAGGCGCGCAGCCCCCGGCCGGCGCACAGGCGGGCGGCCTCGTCGAGGATGCCGGGCACGAGCCTCACCGCGGCGAAGCGTGGCGTCTCGGTGCCCGAGCCGAACCAGTCCGCCTCGAACTCCGCGGTGAGCACCTGGGCGTCGGAAGCGTCCAGCTCGCCGAGGCGGTGCTTGCGCCAGATCGCGGCCGGCACCTCGACGCGCGCGACCTGTGCGGCGGCGAGGTCGCCGAGCCGCCGGATCAGCTCGCAGCGCTCCTCGTCGGCGTAGAGCTTCACCAGCGCCGAGGAGTCGGCGAAGGTGCTCAACGCTCGTCGGCGACGATCTGCGAGAGGCTCCGACCCCGACCGGCGGCGGCTCGCGCCTTGGCGAGCGCCTGACGTGAGGGCCGCCGGCGGGGAGCGGCGCCGGGGGGGGCGAGAATGCCCGCCCGCGCGAGTCGCTCTCGGAGGCGTGCCACGTCGTCGCTTGCGAGGCGGGGGTCCGTGGCGGCCTCGAGCACGGAGGTGACGTACTCGTTCATGCTCCTGCCGCTCTCGGTCGCGACGCTCCGGACCCGCTCCACGAGCTCCTCGGAGGCACGCCAGGTCATCTGAGCCATGAATGCATGCTAGCAGGCATCACCGAACCGCCCTCCCGGCCGCGCCGCCGCCCGCCGCTCCCGGCCGGTCCTCGTAGCCTTGACAGTTGATCAAATCAGCGATAGCGTCGACTTCCCTACCGGTTCCTTCGATCGTGCTTGCTGGCGAGCGACAGCGGGCGGCGCCGTGCGCCCGCGGGCGGAGCCCAGCCAGCCTCTCGATGGACCGTGCCGGCTCGAAGGGAAGGGGACCCTCGATGGGTGAGGCGCAGGCTCGGCAGCACGGACGGCGCGGCGGAGCCGGCCGGTACTCACGGCGCGAGTTCCTCGCAGGCTCGGCGGCCGCCCTCGGCGGCGCCGCGCTGCTCGGACGCGGGACGAGCGGGCTCTCCCGGCCGGCGGCGCGGCGGGCCGGTGCCGCCTCCGGCGGGAAGTCGCTGACGGTCGCGCTGTTCCAGAACCCTGACACCCTCGACCCGGCCGGCACCTCGCTCGTCGGCACCGGCCAGGTGCTGGCGAGCATGTTCGACCCGCTGATCTGGTACATCCCGAGCAGCGGCGGCAAGCAGTACTTCCCGGGGCTCGCCGAGAGCTTCACGGCATCCAACGACGCGACCGTCTACCGCTTCAAGCTCCGCAAGGGCGTGAAGTTCCACGATGGCACGCCTTTCGACGCCGCAGCCGTGAAGGCGAACTTCGACCACATCGTCGCCCCGGCGACGAAGGCGAAGTCCGAGCTCGGCGAGCTCGGGCCGTACAAGGAGACCCGGGTCCTCGACACCTACGCCGTCGAGGTGGTCTTCAGCGCGCCGAACGCGTCGTTCGCCAACGAGATGAGCCAGATCCTCATGTCCTCGCCGGCGGCGATGGCCAAGTACGGCTCGGACTACGGCGCCCACCCCGTCGGGACGGGCCCGTTCGTCTTCGAGCAGTTCGTCAACGGCGAGAAGGTGACCGCGCGGCGCAATCCCGACTACCGCTGGGGCCCGTCGGTGCTCGGCAACAGCGGGCCGGCGCATCTTGCGAGCGTGACCTACCGGGTGCTGCCCGACCCCGGCTCGCAGTACGACGCCCTGCAGACCGGCGAGATCCAGGTGGCGCAGAGCCTCACGCCCTCGGACACCGTCGCCGCCCTCTCCAGCGGCAAGTACACGAAGCTCGTCGCCGAGTCCGCCGGACTGCCCTACTCGCTCGTCCTCAACGTCACCCGCCCGCCGACCGACGACCTGCGCGTCCGGCAGGCGCTCGAGTACGCCACGAACCGCAAGGCGATCATTGAGGTGCTCTACAAGGGTCTCTACACGGCGGCCTCGAGCGTGCTCACCCCGGCGACGCTCGGGTACTCGCCGTCGCAGGCGATCTACTCCTACGACCCGAAGAAGGCCGGGCAGCTGCTCGACGCGGCGGGCTGGAAGCCGGGGAGCGGCGGCCAGCGCGCCAGGAACGGCACTCCGCTCGAAGTGTCCATCCTCAACGCCGCGAACTTCGGCTTCGACGGCATCACCGAGATCCTCCAGGCGCAGTTCGCCGCCGTCGGGGTGAAGAGCACCATCGCCGACCAGGCATTCCCTGCCGTAAACGAGACCTACACCGAGGGGAAGATGAACCTCTCGGACTGGTTCTACGCCGACGTCGACCCGTCCTTCCTCGAGGTGCTCTTCGCCTGTGACAACATCGGCTCGAAAGGGACGGGCTTCAACGACTCCCGCTTCTGCAACCCCGCCGTCGACAAGAAGTTCGCGCTAGCGAACGCCCAGGTGAACGCCGCCGCCCGGGCCAAGGTGTACGACGACGTGGCCACCGAGCTGATGCGCCAGGCCGTCGCGATACCGATCTACAACCTCGCCTACATCTACGTGATGCCGAAGTCCGTGACCGGGATGGGCTTCACGCGGTCGGGCATCCCGTTGCTGCAGGGAGTCAGGTACTAGGCGGCGCCCGGTCGTCAGGCGGCGCGGGGATGGCTCGCTACGCGCTCCGGCGCCTGGCGACGTTCGTCCCGGTGCTGCTCGGGGTGACCCTCGTCACCTTCCTCGTCCTGCACCTCATCCCCGGCGATCCGGCGCGGATCCTGCTCTTCGGCACCAATCCGACCCCGGCGCAGGTGCGCCGGCTCACCGACCAGCTCGGGCTCGACCGTCCTCTTCCCACCCAGTACCTCGTCTACCTCGGCCACCTGCTGCGGGGAGACTTCGGGCAGTCCTACAGCACCAACAGCCCGGTGCTCTCCGACATCGCGCAGCGCCTGCCCAGCACGATGGCCCTCGCCGGGGCTGGGATGGTCGTCGCGACCCTCGTCGGGGTGCCGCTCGGCATCCTCGCCGGCCTGCGCCCCGGGTCGATCCTCGACCGGCTGGCGACGGGGACCTCGGTCGTCGGGATGGCGGTGCCCTACTTCTGGCTTGCGTTCCTCCTCATCCTGCTCTTCGCCGTCAAGCTCGGCTGGCTGCCGGCGCTCGGCACCGGCGCGACCGACGCGATCGTGCTCCCGGCGCTCGCGCTCGGCATCGGCTTCGCCGCCATCCTCACCCGGCTGATGCGCGCCAGCCTCGCCGAGGTCTACCACCGGCCCTACATCGAGCTCGCCCGTGCCGAGGGCCTGTCGCCGTTCGCCGTCCTGTGGCGCCACGCCCTGCGCAACGCGGTGCTGCCGGTGGTGGTGATCCTCGGCATCGAGTTCGGCACGATGGTGAGCGGCGCCGTGGTGATCGAGGTGATCTTCGGGCGCCCCGGCCTCGGCGCGTACATCGTCAGTGCGATCAGCAACAAGGACATTCCCGCCGTGCAGGGAGCGGTGCTCGTGATCGCCCTCATGTACCTCGTCGTCAACCTCGTCGTCGACCTGGCCCACGGCGTGCTCGACCCGCGGGTGAGGGCGAGTTGGCAGCGACGCTGAGCGGGCGAGGGGTCAGGGCGCAGCTGCGCCCGCGACGCTCGTGGCGCGGCACGTCCGGCATCCTCGGTCCTGCCGGCCTCGGCGGAGCGCTGCTCGCGGCGATCGCCCTGATCGCCGTCTTCGCACCGGACATCGCCCCGTACTCGCCGACGGCGATGAACGCCGCCGAGCCGCTCGCGCCGCCCTCGCTGCACCACCTGTTCGGCACGGACCAGCTCGGGCGGGACGTGCTCAGCCGGGTGATCTTCGGCGCGCGCCCGACACTGCTCGTCGCCGCCGTCGGCACCGCGCTCGCCGCCGCCGCCGGCGTGCCGCTCGGCATGCTCGCCGGGGCACGGCGACGGATCGCGAGCGGCGTGATCATGCGCTCGATGGACGTCCTTCTGGCGTTCCCCGGGATCCTCCTCGCCCTCGTCGTCGTCACCGTCGCCGGCTCGGGGCTGTCGACGGTGGTGACCGCCGTCGCCCTCTCCCTGATCCCGATCTTCGCCCGACTGGCCTACGCCGAGACGGGTTCGATCATCCAGAGCGGGTTCGTCCACGCCGCCCGGGTGATCGGCTCGTCCGAGCCGCGCACGCTCCGCCGCCAGGTGCTGCCGAATCTCGTGAGCGAGGTCCTCGTCTCGGCGACGAGCATGGTCGGCTGGGCGATCCTGATCGCGGCGAGCCTGAACTTCCTGGGGTTCGGCGTGCAGCCGCCGAGCCCGGACTGGGGCGCCGACCTCTCGACCGCCGTCCAGTACGTCAACACGGCGTGGTGGCTCGCCACCTTCCCCGGCCTTGCGATCGCCGTCACGATCCTCGCCGTGAACGCCTTCGGCGACCGGCTCCGCGACTGGCTCGACCCGCGCCGCGGCCGGAGCCCGGCGCGCGTGGCGCCCGAGGTCGAGGTCGAGCTCGGAGGTACGCTCTATGGCTGAAGGGGGGACGGCATGGCGCGGGTGATCGTGCTGCCGCTCGGCGGTGCCGTCGTCGACAAGGGGGCGATCATGCTCCCCGAAGCCGGCCCGGGCGTGCGCGTCTGGGCGCCGGTGCACGCTTTCGTCGTCGAGACGGGTGGCGAGCGCTACCTCGTCGACACCGGGATGCAC
>DAHVLW010000098.1:0-9350 GCA_027320205.1 Acidimicrobiaceae bacterium | reverse complement strand
TAGGCGGGCAGGTAGCTCTTCGGGACGACCCCGATGGGGCGACCGGCGTGCAGCAGGACCGCGCAGTTGAACAGGCGACCTCCCACCTCGAGCGGGATCCCGACCGCGAGCGCGCAGCCGAGGCCGGCGCTTCCTTCTGCGACCTGCTCGAGGCCTGCGAGCGAGGCGTCGAGGAGCGCGCGCTGGTGGAACAGGTCCTCCGCGGTGTAGCTCGACAGCCCGAGCTCGGGGAAGGCGACGAGCGCCGCCCCCTCGCGGGCGGCGCGGCGCGCGAGCTCGAGCGTCGCTGCGGCGTTCGCCTCGGGGTCGGCGACCTTGAGGCGCGGGACGGCGACGGCGACCCGGGCGAAGCCGTGCCGGTACGGCGAGTCGAAGGGAAGCCCGTTTGACGGCAGGTGCACCTCGTCCGGCGACATGCCCACATCGTCCCTGGTCGACGCCTCCTTGCGCCAGTACCGCCGCCCCGCGATGCGAGCATGACTGCGTGCGAGCGCACTGCAAGCTGCGCCGTTGCCTGCGCGGGCAACGCCCGTCTGCTCTCGTCCCGGGGGCTGTCGCGACCCTCGCCACCTTGGCGTGGTGCGGCTTCGCGAGCGGGTTCCACCGCTCGACGCCCGGCGCCGTCTCGACCTGGGCCGTCTCGCTGTGCGCCGTCGGAGGCGTCGACGTCCTGCTGAGCGTGGGTCGCCGCCGAGGCGGCGGCTGGCACGTCCGGCCGTCGGGGGACGCCTGGCCCCCGCCCGGCGCCGGTGCCGCCGGCGGCGGGCGCCGGGTGCTCGGCGGCATCTCGCCCTGGATCGGCCTGGCCCTTCTCGCGGTCGCGTGGGACGTGCTCGGCCTCGACACAGGCCCCGGCGAGCCGCATCTCACCATCAGCGCGCTCGCTCAGGCGTTCCGCCCGCTCGATGCCGCGCTCCTCCTCGTGTGGATCCTGCTCGGCGTCGGCTACGGCGTGGTCCGAGCCCGCGTGCCGGCTCTGCCTCCGCCGACGGGCTCAGCGCCCTCGGGCCGCCAGCCGCCGGGCGCGCAGCCCCCGGGTGGAGAGCTGCAGCCCCCGGGCCGCCAGCCGCCGCAGCCCCCGGGCCGCCAGCCGCCCAACCTGCCGCCGGATGCCGGGGCTGCGCCGGCCCTCGTGCCCGGCCTGCTGCTCCCGGCGTCGCGTCCGGTGGGCGTCGCCTTCTGGCTCGGCGTCGTCGCGCTCGGCGCCCTCCTCGACGCGACGGCGCGCCGCTCCGACGGACGCATCGCCAACGCGGAGCAGCTCCTCCGGCTCTTGTCGGGATCGTCCCTCGCCCGACTCGCCCTCGTCGCGGCGTGGGGCTACGCCGGCTGGCACCTGTTCGCCTACTGAGCCCGGCGCTTCGACCGCGATGCCTACGCCGTCAGGGCCGTCGACTCGGCGACGGGTGCCGGCTCGAGCCGGCGCAGGAAGGCCCGCGCAACCCGCCAGACGAGCTCGCGCTCGTGGGTGACGGCGAAGGCGAAGCGCTGCCGCGCGTCGCCGAGCTCGCGCGCGACGACGGCTCCGCAGTAGTGCGGGCCGAGGACGACGACGTTCCAGTCGGCGCTCATCGGGTCGTCGGGCTGGAGCGCCGAGCAGCGCAGGCCCGGGCCCGCGATCGGGTCGAGGTCGTCGCCGAGGGCGACAGTGAACGCGGAGCGAGCGGCGAGCCCGCCCAGCCGCTCGCGCGACCGGCGGTCGATCGTCGTCCCGAGGGCGAAGGAGACGAGCAGGACCGCAGGTGGGCCGTTGGCGTCGACCTGCTCCTCGAGGTAGCGGGCGATCGGCTCCAGGAACCGCCGCTCGGTCGTGTCGGGGCGGCAGCGTTCGGCGACGAGGTCGAAAGGTGTCGTCGCGGCGTCCAGCTTCGGAGCTGCCAGCAGGGGAAACACGGCCCGAGGTGCCAAGCTCCCTTCCGGGATGGGCGCGGGCTCGCCGAAGTACCAGCCCTGGCCGAACTCTGCCCCTGCGGCCCGGGCGAGCAACAGGTCGTCGGCCTCCTCGAGGCCCTGGGCGAGCACGCTCGCACCGGTCCGCTCGGCGTAGAGGCGTGTGGCGTCCGCCATCTCGGCCACCCGTGCGGGCTTGTCGCGCAGGCCGCGCAGGTCGAGCTTGATGACGTCGGGATGCACCAGCGGGAGCAGCGCGAGCGAGGCGGGACGCGCCGCGGCGTTGTCGATCGCGACGCCCCAGCCGATCTCGCGGGCTCGGGCCAGGGCGTCGAACGTCCGACCCGGGTCTGCGATGAGGGAGTCCTCCTTCATCTCGACGACGACACGCAGCAGGTCCTGGGCTCGCCTCGTCAGGTGGAGGAGATCCTCCGGGCAGGGGGTGAGCAGCGTCGACGGCTCGAAGTTGAGGAACACGGTCATCGAGGGGTGGAGCCTCGCGGCGACGGCGGCGTCGCACGCCTTCGCCGCGCAGGCCCAGTCGAGCTCGTCGAGCCGCCCGGCACGGCGCGCCGCCTCGAGCAGCTCGAGCGGGCTCTCGAGGCTCGTGCCCGACGGGCCCCGGGTGAGCGCCTCGTAGCCGACGAGCTCGTCGCTCGCCAGGTGGACGAGCGGCTGGAAGAGCGTTTGGACGCGCCGCGAGTCGATGACCCGGTCGAGCTCGCCGCTCACGGTCATGCGCCGCTCACAGGCGCGCGCCGGCCCGGCGCGGCAGGGAGCGCTGCAGCGCGACGACCGAGCCCGGCGCCATCGGTCGTGCCAAGAGGAAGCCCTGGGCGCCGTCGCAGGCGAGCGACGCGACGGCGTCGAGCTGGCCGTCGGTCTCGATGCCCTCGGCGACGACCGACATCCCGAGCGCGTGGGCCATCGCCGTCACCGCGGCGACGATCTCGGCGTCGCGGGGGCTGCGGCCGATCTGCTCGATGAAGCTCCGGTCGATCTTCAAGACGTCCGCGCGCAGTCGCTGGAGGTGCGCGAGCGTCGAGTAGCCGGTCCCGAAGTCGTCGAGGGCGATGCGCACCCCGAGCCCCGAGAGGGAGGAGAGCACGTCGGCGACGTCGCCTGCCTGGCCGATCATCGCCGTCTCGGTCACTTCGAGGCACAGCTGCGAGGGCTCGACGTGGTGGCGCCAGATCGCCCCGGACACCTGGTCGGCAAGCCCGGGGTCGGAGAGCTGGCGCCCCGAGACGTTGACGGCCATCGTGAAGGTCCTCGGCCAGTCGTGCCGGCGCATCCACGTGGCGAGCTGCCGGCAGGACTCGTCGAGGACGAAGGCACCGATCGCTCCGATGAGACCGCGTTCCTCGGCGAGCGGGACGAACTCCAACGGCAGCACGACCCCCCGCGTCGGGTGCCGCCACCGCAGGAGCGCCTCGACGCCGGTGAGGTCGCGGTCCTCCAGGGAGAACTGGGGCTGGTAGACGAGAAAGAGCTCACCGCGCTCGAGCGCGCCCCGCAGCTCGACCTCGAGCTCGTGGCTCGCGACGGCACGAGCGCGCTGCGAGTCGTCGAAGACCTTGAAGCGGTTCCGTCCGGCCGCCTTCGCCTCGTACATCGCCACGTCGGCGTCCTCGATCAGGGCGCCCGCGTCGTCGCTCGGGTCGGAGCTCGCGACGATCCCGATGCTCCCCGTGACGCTGAGGTCCCTCCCGTCGTCGACCACGCGCTCGCCGACGGCTTGCAGCACGCGGTCGGCGACGAGCCGGAGGTCGTTGTCCTCGCGCAGACCGGGGCAGAGGAGCACGAACTCGTCGCCGCCGAGCCTGGCCACGGTGTCGGCGCGCCGGGCGACCCGCCGCAGGCGCCGCGCGACCTCCACGAGCAGATGGTCGCCGGCCTCGTGGCCGAAGTGGTCGTTGACAGGCTTGAAGTGGTCGAGGTCGAGGTAGAGGAGCCCGACACGCCCTGGCTGGCGCTCAAGGGCGATGAGCGACTGGGCGAGGCGGTCGGCGAGCGCCGCGCGGTTGGCGAGGCCGGTGAGCGGGTCGTGGAATGCCCGGTAGAGGAGGACTTCCTCCGCGCGGCGCTGTGCGGTGACGTCGCGGGAGAACCCGAAGGTACCGATGATCCGCCCGTTGTCGTCGCGCAGGGGGAACTTGGTCGTCGCGACCCAGGCGTCCGGCCGGTCACGGAAGTCCTCGCGCTCGATCTTGTCGATCATCGGCGTGCCGTCCGCGATGATGCGCCGCTCGTCGTCGTAGGCGGTTTGGGCGTGCTTCTCGCCGAATATGTCGAAGTCGCACTTGCCGACGAGGTCCTCGGGCGAGCAGCCGGGCGTGAGCCCGTCGGCGAAGGCGGAGCTGACGAAGATGAACCGGCTGTCGAGGTCCTTGAACCACACCCGCCCGGCCGCGTTGCCGAGCAGGTTGCGCATGCAGAGCCGCTCGAGCTCTCCCCGGCCGGCGTCGCGAGCCGCGCCCCTGCCGGGGTCGGTGCCGCGAGCCGCGCCGAGGCCCCGCTCGGCGCGCGTGGCGCGTCCTCGGGACTTGATCGGGTGGGTCTTCGCGTCTGCCATCGAGCCGGACCCCTAAGAGCGCGCGGGGCTACGACGTTCCCAACGGCAGCGACGGAAGCGGGTTGAGCGTGCCGACCGCGCCGCCCGGCTCGTCACGGCACCGACCGCGATAGCCGGGCTCGGCGCTACCCGGCCGCGAGCCGGCGGTAGGCGGCGACGTAGGAAGGCACGGGCGCCTCGACGGGCGCCTGGGTGTCGACGACCGGCGTGCCGGTCGCCAGCGAGAGAGGGAGCTCACCGGCCCAGACCTGGCGCAGCTGCAAGTCCTCGGGCTCGTCGAGCGGGCCGCCGGTGCGGACCTTGGCCGACGCTTCGCTGACCGCGAACCGCAGCACCCTCGTCGCCCTCAGCTCCGCGTCCGTCGGGGGGCGCGCGTCCTTGGACCGTCCCGGCAGCACGTGCTCGACGATCGCCTCCAGTGCCTGCCGCTTCTCCTCGGTGGTCTCGACCGTGCTCGCCTGCCCGAAGGCCACGACCGACCGGTAGTTCAGCGAGTGGTTGAACGTCGACCTCGCGAGGACGAGCCCGTCGAGCAGCGTCACCGTCACGCAAGCGGTCTGGCCGTCGCCCGCGGCGAGCAGCGCACGGTTGGCAGGCGCCCCGTGCAGGTAGAGGACGTCGCCGACACGCGCGTAGAGGGTCGGCAGGACGCAGGGCTGGCCGTTGTCGACGAACCCGAGGTGACAGACGAGACCCTCGTCGAGCACGGCGTGGACCGTCGCCCGGTCGTACCGGCCGCGGTCGGCGTGACGCCGCACCCGGCTGAGGGGACCGGGACCCAGCTCTGGCCGGGCGCCGTCGACCTGTGCCGCGGGCGCGCCGTGCGCCTCGACCGGGCGGTGCGCCGTGGCCGGGTGGTCGCTCTCTGACATGGTTGGTACGTTACAGTACGAATCATGAATGCGCTAGCACGTTATGTGCTCCACGGGAGCAGCGCCCGTGAGGTCGCCGAGAACGTCGAGCAAGCCTTGCGCTCCGGCCGGCTGGTGCCGGGCGACCGCCTCCCCGCGGTTCGCTCCCTCGCCAGCGAGCTCGGGATCAGCCCGGCGACGGTCGCCGCCGCCTACGGCGCTCTTCGCAGGCGCGGCATCGCCGCCGGCGCCGGGCGAGGCGGGACGCGTATCCGGGTCCGGCCGCCGGTCGGCCCATCGGCCGCCCCGGCGCTCCCGCCGGGCGTGCGCGACCTGCGAAGCGGCGCACCCGATCCGGACCTCCTGCCCCGCGACCTCCCGTTCCCGACCGCCAACCCTGCGCGTCTGTACGGCGAGCCGGCGCTCTCGCCACGGTTGGCCCGGATCGCCGCCGCGCACCTCTCGGCCGACGGCGTCGACGCGACGCACCTCGCCGCGGTTGGCGGTGCCCTCGATGGCGTCGAGCGGGTGCTCGCCTCGTGGATGCGGCTCGGCGACCGCGTGCTGGTGGAGGACCCTTGCTACGGCGCCGTCCTCGACCTGCTGGCAGCGATGGGCCTCGACCCCGAGCCGGTGCCCGTCGACGACTACGGGATGTCGCCTGATCACCTGCAGAAGGCGCTCGGGCGAGGGGCGCGAGCGATCGTCGTCACGCCGCGGGCGCAGAACCCGAGTGGCGCCGCGTTCGACGAGCAGCGCGCCGAGGAGCTCGTGCATCTCCTCGGCGACCACCGCGACCTCCTCCTGATCGAGGACGACCACGCAGGGCCCGTCGCAGGCGCGCCGCTGCACACGTTGGCCGGGGTGACCGAGCGGTGGGCTGCGGTCCGGTCCGTGTCGAAGTGGCTCGGTCCGGACCTCCGCGTCGCGGTCCTCGCCGGGGACGAGGCGACCGTTGCGAGGCTCGAGGGCCGGCAGGCTGCGGGGACGGGGTGGGTGAGCTACGTCCTCCAGGACACGGTGGCCGCGCTCTGGGAAGACCCCTCGACGTCGTCGCTGCTCGAGCGGGCGAACGCGACCTACGCGCGCCGGCGCGCCGGCCTCGTGGAGAGCCTCGCCGCCCGCGGCCGGCGCGTCCCGGGCCGCTCGGGGCTCACGACGTGGGTGCCCGTCGACGACGAGCCGGGCGTGGTAGCCGGGCTGCTCGCGAAGGGCTGGGCGGTCGCCCAGGGCGCACGCTTTCGCGTCGCTGCGCCGCCGGCGATCCGCGTCGCCCACGCGACGCTCGAGCCTTCCGAGGCAGAGCTCCTCGTGCGTGACCTCGTCGAGGTCGAGTGCCGCCCGAGGGTGCGCACCGATTGAGTCGCCGCCCGACTCGCCGACCGACTCGGCATCTCGTGCTCGTGACCTGACGGCCGCCGGCGGTGACCACGCCTCCGTCCGGGCGATGGCGAGCCCCGCATGCGCTGCCGCGACGGAGAGGTCCCGGTCACCCGGCACGGAGACGAGGCCGCTCCGGTCGATGAGGGTCGCCGCCGCGAGGTGGATCGAGGTGGATCGAGTCGTAACCGCGAAGCGCGCGCTCCTCGAGCGTCACGATCCTCGCCGTCGATCGGCCGTGGTCGGTGACGATGACCTCGCGGCCGGCTCGCGCCTGCTCCTGGTAGTGACCCAGGCTCTCTCGGAGCTCACGTATGCTGGCTCTCTCCTGCCCTTCCCGTCGTCGCCATCTCTGGATCGGCTATGGCCACGATCGAATCGACGGCGAGCAGATCTCGAGGGACCGAGCCGCGGCGGGCGCCTGTCAGCCGACCACGGTGACGAGGGTGCCGTACGCGAGATAGGGCCAGACGCGCGCCGCGTCGGCGAGCGGGAGCTCTATGCAGCCGAGGCTCTGAGGAATGCCGTAGCCCGCCCTCGGCATGTAGTGCACGGCGTCGTTTCCGTGGAAGTAGGCGATGTACTGGACGAGATCGGCGTAGTGCGTCCCGTCAGGGTTCGTCCCCCGCATGACCTGGCGGCGGAGGCGTGTGTACACGGGGAAGGTCCCGTCCGGCGTCGGCGAGCCGGCGATGCCGGTGTTCGCCCGGCTGCGCAGCAGCAGGCGACCGTCGTGGTACGCCGAGAGCGTCTCCGGCGGCGTCTTGTCGGCGAGCGCGTAGTCGTAGCCGCCGGTGTTGACGTCGTGCTGCGCCCATGCCTGCAAGAGCGCGGCCCAGGTCTCGGGCCCGACGGCGCCGTCCGGGGCGATGCCGTGGTCGGCCTGGAACGACATCACGAGGCCCTTCGTGAACACGTCGAACGTTCCGGGGTGCCACATCGCGAGCAGGCGTGCGGGCCAGCCCTTCTCGCGCCAGGTGAACGACCCGCCCGGTGGGTGGTACAGGGCCGCGAGCTGCGCCGAGGTGTCGGTCGGCGGGATCTCCGCAGGCGAGGGCCGGAAGGCGAGCGGTGAGTAGTCGAGCAGCGAGAGAAGCTGCTGCAACCGGAGGACCGAGCCGTCCTCGATGCGGAACCGGTCGACCACGCTCTGATCGAGGGTCGCCCCGTCCTGGGCGTGCACGCCGCTTCGGCCGCCAGGCACGGTGACCGACACCTGGCTGAGCGGCACGAAGGGCGCGCTCGGCGTGAAGGTGAGGCTGTCGCCGACGACCTGCCAGGCGCCCGGGGTCGACGGTGCGACGCTCGGCACGGCGGAGCCGGCTGCCGGCGCCGCCGAGAAGGTCACGGTGATCCTCGACGTGGCGGGGACGGCTGTGGACCCGTCGGCGGGCGCGATGCTGGTCACGACGAGGGCTGGCCGAGCGGTCGTCGCGGCCGTGCCGGACCGGGACGCCCCGGACCTGGCTGAGCGTGACGCGGCTGAGCCTGACTGCGTGGCCGCCGACCCGGTCGGAGGGCTCTTGGCCGAGCTGCGTGCGCTCGATCCCAGGCTCGGCGTCGCGTTCGGCGTGCCGCCGGACCGGGTGCTCGACCCGGCGATCGACCCGGCGGAGGAGCGGCGGCCGACGGAGCTGCGGCCGCTGACGGCGCGCGACCCGTCCGTCGAGCCCGGTGCCGGGCGTGCCGGGCGTCCCGAAGCGCCGGGACCGGTCGAGCCGTGCGCCGTCAGCCGCCCGGCGACGAGCCCGGCCCCGCCTCCGGCAAGCAGCGCCAGCAGGACAGAGAGGGTGAGCACGGCCGGGGAGATGCCGCGCTGTGACTCGTGCTTCGTCACGCCATCCTCCGCTCAGCGACTGGCACCCATCATCGCAGCGGGGTGTGACGCGTCGATCGCGGCCGATCCGCGCAGCGGCGCCCCGCCGTCCCGCAACGAGCCTGTGGACAGGAGGTCGCGCGCCCGGTAGGTTGCCGGCGCTTGGCGCCCAACCGACCTACCCACGCCGCAGCGGCACGCGCCCTCGCCGACCGGGACGCCGTGATCGCAGGACTCGTCGCCCGAGCCGGGCCGCCTGCACTGCGCCGGAGCAGCGACAGCCACTTCGCGTCGCTGGTACGTGCTGTCGTGTACCAGCAGCTTGCAGGTGCCGCGGCGGCAGCCATTCACGGGCGCCTCGTGGCGGCGCTGGGTGCCGAGGTCGTGCCGGAGCGGCTCCTCGCGCTCCCCGACGCCGAGCTGCGCGCGGCGGGACTTTCCAAGAACAAGACCGCGTCCTTGCGCGATCTCGCTGCCAAGGTTCTCGAGGGCGCGATCGTCCTCGATCCACGGCGCCTCGCGCGCGAGGGGGACGAGGAGGTCGTCGCAAGGCTGAGCTCGGTGCGCGGCATCGGGCGCTGGACGGCGCAGATGTTCCTGATGTTCCAGCTGCGCCGCCTCGACGTGTGGCCGGCCGGGGACCTCGGCGTGCGGCGAGGCTACGGCCTTGCGTACGGGGTCGCGACGCCGACGGAGAGGGAGCTCGTGGACCTTGGCGACGCATTCGCGCCGTACCGGTCCGTCGCGGCCTGGTACTGCTGGCGAGCTTGCGAGCTGCTCGCCGGGGCGGCCGAGAGCGCCGTCACCCGTTGACCCGTTCGGGCAACGGGTAGACGTC
>DAHVLW010000083.1:0-9474 GCA_027320205.1 Acidimicrobiaceae bacterium | reverse complement strand
CCTCGGCGCGCTGCTCACCGTCGGGATCGTCCTGTGAGCTCGCCGCGCAGAAGGGCGGCGAAGGCATCGGGGGCCTCGAAGGGCACCGCGTGACCGGCGCCAGGGACGACGACCTGACGGGCCGAAGGCCCGATCGCCGCGGCCATCCGCTCGGCGAGGCGCCCGAAGCGCTCGTCGAGCGCGCCCGTCACGAGCAGCGTCGGCGCTTCGATCTTGCCGAGCTCTTCCCAGGAAGGGCGCTGGGTGCCGGTGCCCATGGAGCGCAGCGACGCGGCGAGGCCGGCGCCGGAGTTGACGAGCCGGGCGCCGAGGTCCGCCTGCTCGGCGCTCAGGTGGGCGAAGAGCGGGCCGGAGAGCCATTCGCGGAGGAAGGGTTCGAGCGGGGAGCGGCCGGCGGCCGGGTCGCCGTCGGGGAGGGATTCCAGCCGATCGGCGAGCGCCTCGTCGGCCGCCCGCCTCGCCGCTCGCTCGCCCTCGTCCTCGATGCCCGCCGTCGCCCCGACGAGGACGAGACGCTCGACGAGGGATCCCTGGTGGAGGGCGAGGGTGAGACAGCAGCGGCCGCCGAGGGAGTAGCCGACGTAGACGGCCCTGCCGCCGGTCGCCCCGAGCAGCTCGGCCGCCTCGGGCAGGCTGGCGACGCCGACCGAAGCCGAGCCCCCGTGGCCGGGGAGGTCGACGCAGACGACCTCGTGGTCGGCGGAAAGCTCCGCGGCGAGCCGTCGCCAGGACCGCGAGGACTGCGTGAAGCCGTGGACGAGGACGACTCGGCGGCCCACGCCGGAGATCCGGGCGGCGAGCGACCCGGCGGCGGCGGCGACCTCTCTCGCGCCGGTCGTGCGCGGCGTCCCGGTCACGAACGGGGAACCTACTGCCCGTACCACCGCCTCACGACCGCCGGCTGCGCCGCCGCCGGCGGTCCTCACTCGCCCGCCCCGGCGTGAGATGAGCACGCAGGCGGAGTTTGCCGCGACGCTGGTCGACGAATGGGTCCGCGCCGGCGTCCGCGACGCCGTCGTCTGCCCCGGTTCGCGCTCGACCCCCCTGGCGGTGGCCCTGCTCGTCCGGAAGGACCTCGCGGTGCACGTCCGGCTCGACGAGCGATCGGCGGGGTTCTTCGCGCTCGGCTGCTCGCTCGGGAGCGGACGGGCGACGGTGGTCGTGACGACGTCGGGCACCGCCGCCGCCGAGCTGCACGCCGCTGTCGTCGAGGCAGATCTCGCCGGCGTGGCGCTCGTCGTGTGCACCGCGGACCGGCCTCCCGAGCTCCACGGCGTCGGCGCGCCCCAGACGATCGACCAGCGCGAGCTCTTCGGCGCCGCCGTCCGCCACTTCGCCGAGCCCGGCGTGCCGGACGAGCGAAGCCGGCCGACCTGGCGCTCCTTCGCCAGCCGCCTCGTCGCCGAGGCGGAGGCGGGCGGGCGCGGGCCGGGTCCCGTGCACGCCAACCTCGCCTTCGCCGAACCGCTCGACGTGGAGGTTGGGGCACTCTCCCCGCCGCGCGCCGCCCCTCCCGGGGCCACATGGCACGAAGTCAGAAGATCCTCTGCGGCCGGCGAGCGCGCAGTCGACGCCCTCCTTGAGCGCTTGTCGGGGATCGAGCGGGGCGTCGTCGTCGCCGGCGCCGGGGCCGCCGGCACGCTCGATGGGGGTCGGGGACGGGAGGGCCGGGACGGCGTCCTCGCCCTCGCCGCGGCGCTCGGCTGGCCGGTGCTCGCCGACCCGAGGGCCTGGCCGCGCACTCCCGACGAAGGCGTCGTCTCTGCCGCCGATGCGCTGCTCCGCAGCCCGCGGGCCGCAGACGTCCTCCTTCCCGACGCCGTGCTCCATCTCGGAGCGCCGCACGCCTCGAAGGTGCTCGCGCGCTGGCTCGCCGATTCTGCCGCGGTGGGCGCGTCGCACGTCCTAGTGGACGGGTGGGCGCGCTTCCGAGATCCTGACCGGATCGCGGGCACCGTCGTCGTCGCCGACCCCGGCCAGCTCTCTGCCGGCGCGGCGCGCCGGCTCGGCGGACGGCCGGAGACAGCCGCGGACAACCGGTGGCTCGCGAGCTGGCGGGCGGTGGAGGACGCCGCGCAGTCGGCGATCGACGCCGAGCTCGCCGGGACCGAGGAGTGCAGCGAGCCGGCGGTGGCCCGCGTGCTGTTCGCCGCGCTGCCGCCGAGGTCGACGCTCGTCGCCTCGTCCTCGATGCCCGTGCGCGACGTCGAGTGGTACGCCGCGCCGCGCGCCGGCGCGCCGTCGCTGATCGCCAACCGCGGCGCCAACGGGATCGACGGCGTGACCTCGACGGTGCTCGGGGTTGCCGCGGGGATGGCCCCTCCGGGCCGCCTCTCCGACCAGGACCCGTCCAGACCTGGCCCCGTCGTCGGCCTGCTCGGCGACCTTGCGTTCCTCCACGACCTCTCGGCGCTCGTCTGGGGAAGGGAGGAGCGCAGGCCCGAGGCGACGCTCGTCGTCGTCGACAACGGCGGAGGCGGGATCTTCGACCTGCTGCCGCAGGCGAGCGCGCTCGACGAGGCGACCTACGTGCGCGGCTTCGCGACGCCCCAGGACTGCGACGTCGACCGCGTCGCGGCAGCGCTCGGCTGCCATGTCGAGGTCGTCCGGCACATAGGCGGGCTCTCCCGGGCGCTTGCGGGTGCACTCGGCACAGGCGGCACGGGCGTCGTGGTCGTGAAGGTCGAGCGCGAGAAGAGCCTCGCCGTGCGCCGCCGCCTCGAGAAGGCGGTTGCCGTGGCGGTCGAGGCCGCCCTCGCCGGCGGATGACCGACCCGGTGCGCAGGAGCCTGCCGTGACCCTCCTGTTCGTCCTG
The DNA here is from genome assembly GCA_027320205.1 of Acidimicrobiaceae bacterium. Classification (GTDB taxonomy): domain Bacteria; phylum Actinomycetota; class Acidimicrobiia; order Acidimicrobiales; family Bog-793; genus JAKAOD01. Next base: position 6,659 of record DAHVLW010000083.1, on the reverse strand, counting down.
CTCCGGCACATCCGGCGCGGCCATGCCTACGCGCTGCTCGCCCTCGCCGCCGTCGCCGTCCTGGGCGGCGCCGCCGCCTTCAGCTCGTTCGAGTCCGTCTCGTTCGGGACCGGGCTGTACTGGGCGATCACGACTGCGACGACAGTCGGCTACGGTGACGTCACACCGCACAACACCGCAGGGCGCGTCGTCGCCACGCTCGAGATGCTGACGGCGATCCCGCTCTTCGCGGGGGTCTTCGCCGCCGTCACCGCCTCGGCGGCGGCGCTCGGGCTGAGGAGGATCCTCGAGATCGACCGACGGCTTCCCGCTCCGGGCTACGTGGCAATCTTCGGCGCCCACCCGCTGGTACCGCGCGTCGCCCGAGAGCTCGTCGACGCCGGCAAGTCCGTGGTCGTCGTCGCGCCCGGCGCGACGGACGACGCGCTTCCTGACGGCGTCTATGCCATCGCCGGCGATCCGACCTCGGAGGACGTCGTCCGTCGAGCGGAGCCCCAACAGGCGACACGCGCGCTCGTCGCCACGGCGGAGGAGGGTGACGCGCTCGTCGCCTCCGTGCTGATCAGGCACCTGGCGCCGGCGCTCCCGGTGACGGCGGTGGTGCAGAGCGCGCACGTCGCTCGAGCCCTGGCGGACCTCGGCGTCGAGCAGGTGCTCTCTGCGGACGAGCTCATCGCGCACCTTCTGGCGAAGAGCCTCGAGTCCCCGCACGCGCCCGAGCTCGTGCGAAACCTGATGGACAGCGAGCGTTTCGTCCTCCGCGAAGCCCCGGCGAGCCCCGACCAGGTCGGCCGGAGCCTCGCCGAGCTTCGGGCGGCGGGCCCGGGGCTCGTGCTCGGCCTCGTCCACGGCGAGCGGGTCGAGCTGGGCGTGGACCGCCAATTGAGCGTCGCCGCGGGCGACCGGCTGCTGGTCCTCGACAAGCACGACGCCCCGGTCGCCGAGGGCGGAGCATGAGCGTGACGTCGAGCCACACCATCGTGTGGTGCCGCGGCAGGCGCGACGGTCGAGCGCATCGGTCGGATCCCGGAGCGTGCAAGGATTGCACATGGCGCATCCCTTCTGGCCCCTCTACGACCTGCGGATCACCACGCCGCGCCTCGAGATCCGTCTCCCTACCGACGACGAGCTGTTCCAGCTGCTCGCGGTCGTCGACGAGGGCATTCACGATCCGGCGACGATGCCCTTCAGCGTTCCCTGGACCGACACCGGCCCGCCACTTCGCGACCGGGACTGCCTGAGGTGGTGGTGGTCGCAGCGCGCGCAGTGGCGGCCGGAGGACTGGTCGTTCACCGGTGGCGTGTTCGTCGACGGGGCGCCCGTAGGGGTCCAGGATCTGGCCGCCAGATCCTTCGCCCGGCTGCGCTCGGTCTCGACCGGCTCGTGGCTCGGCCGCAAGTACCAAGGCCAGGGGATCGGGAAGGAGATGCGCGCCGCCGTGTTGCACCTCGCGTTCGAGGGGCTCGGAGCCGAGGAGGCACAGACGGGAGCCTTTGCCGACAACGACGCGTCGCGCGGGGTCTCACTCGCCCTTGGTTACGAGGAGAACGGTCACGAGCTTGTGCTCCGCCGCGGCGAGCCGGTCCGACACCTGCGGTTCCGCCTCGACCGTGCGTCGTGGTCGAGGCGCCGGCGGTCGGACATCGCGGTGAGCGGCTTGGAGACGTGCAGGGAGATGTTCGGCCTCCAGAGCTGAACGGTCCCGCAGCGGACCCCTGTCCGCGCCTCAGCTCGTGCTTGCCCCCGGGGTCGCGGCGGTGGCGCCCTGACCCCGTGTCCGCCGCCGATGCGCGGCCACGTTGGTCCGGTCGGCACGGCGGGACGAGCAGCATCGGCGAGCACGATTGACCGAGGCGTCGACCACCGCCGCGAGCTCGGCCTGCAGCCTTCGCATGCCGCGCACGGCCGACGGCTTGGCTCGGAGCGCCAGCCAAGGGCGTTCCCCGAGAAGGGGCACCACGTCGTCCCGGGACTCGAGCCTCGCGTTCACCAGCTGGACGGCGCCCTCCGCGTAAGAGGCAAGCTCCACCTACGCACATTGCAGCAGCCCGGTGCAGCACGCGACGACTCTGCCGGTGGCCACTGGCGCCTTTCAGGAAGGTGCGGGTCATGCTCGCGGGCGCCCCCTGGGCAATCGGGGAGGAGGGCGACCCTGCCGGTGGTTGGCTCCCAGAGAGCGTGGCCGCGGGACACGACTCCCCGGGAGGCGCGAACCCGCCCGAGGTGGTCACACCAGACGTGGACGCTCTCGAGGACCTGGCTAGCGGCGGACCGCTGCTCGAGCTCGCCGCCGGGACCGGAAGGATCGCGGCGCAACTTGCAACGCGTGGCCTGGGGGTGAGCGGTATCGAGCTGAGCAGGGCAATGGCGGCGCGCGTCCCCGGCAAACCGGTCGGGGATGCGGTCGAGGTCACCATCGGTGACATGTCGGCGACGCGACTGGCCGGCCAGTTCTCGCTCGTCTACCTCGTGCTCATTTCGTAGTGCAGGGTTCGGTTTCCCCACCACGGGACGCTGGTGTCAGGGGGGAGGTCGGCTTGGCGGAGCACGGGTGAGTAGGCACGCCGTTCCAGGCGGACGGTGATGGCGTCGGCGGTGTTGATGATCTCAAACGGCCACACCGTCGCCACGCAAGGACCGCTCGCCCCGACGGTGCTCGAGTCCTACCTCGCACGGCCGGAGGTGGTGCGCCGTTGGGCGGCGAACAGGGGAATCTCGATCCCGAGCCGGGGGCGGATCCCTGCGGAGATCGTCACGCGCTATCTCGAGCCCTATCGGGACTTAACGAGGCAGGTGGGGTAGGCATGGTTCCTCTGCGCGCAGACGCCCGCGGGTCCGTTCGGATCGCTCCGGTCAAGTCTCGGACAGTCACAACTCCCAGCGGTCAGAGGCGATGGAGAGGTCGACCAGCGCCTCGTTGTTGAGCTCGGTGCCGAAGCCCGGCAAGCTTGGTTCGACGCAGAGGCCGTCGCGAATGACCGGTTCGGGGGAGAAGAGCTCGCTGCGCAGGCGAGCGTCTGGGTAGAGCACTGGCGGAGCGTATTCGAGCAGCACCTTGCCCGGAAAGGTCATCGAGGCGTGGATGTTCGCCGCGAGGGCGACCGTCGTCGCACACCAGCCCCAAGTCACCACCCGGACGCCGCGCTCGGCCGCCCGAGTCGAGAGCTGCAGCAGTCCGTTCAGGCCGGTGCGTGCCGCGCCAGCCTGAACGATGCTGACCGCTCCGCTGTCGATGAGCGGCTCGTACTCGACCGGGGCGGAGAGGATGTCGCCTGCGGCGATGCCGATGCCACCTGAGTCGGCGAGTGCCCGATAGTCGCCCAGGCGATCCGGCGGGAACGGGGCTTCGATCGCGTGCACGCCAAGCGCCGCGAGACTCGTGCAGGTGGCGATCGCCGCCTTGGCCTCTTGCCATCGGTACCCGACATCGACGAGCAGCAGGAAGTCGTCGCCAGCGACTGTACGGGCATCAGCCACTACCTCGACGATTCGGGCTTCGTCAGGGACGTTGTCCAGAAGGGCCTCGACCTTCGCCGCGCGATAGCCCTGATCACGCGCCCAGGCGATCGCTTCGCGATTACGCGTCATGGTCTGCTCGGCGTCTGACGGTCCGTGGTAGAGGGTGAGGTAGGGCATGACCTCGTCACACTTACGGCCACCGAGGAGCTCATAGACCGGGCGCCCGGCGAGCTTTCCCGCGAGATCCCAAAGGGCCGTGCCGACTGCCGCGAGGGCAACGTAGCCGATCCCTGCTCGAGCGGACCATGACGACGAAGCCGTCAGCGCGTCCCAGGCACCTCTTGGATCACGCGCGTCGCACCGGGCGAGAACGGCGCGGGGGACGTCGTCCCAGTTGTCGAACAAGCCGATCCCGCTGTCGATGTAGGCCTTGACCGCCGCGGGATTGGCGTTGGCCTCCGCGTAGCCAGTCAGTCCGTTCTCGGCGGTGATGGCCACGAGCGCGGCGAGTTGACGATTGTCGATCGGACGCGCTTTCTCTCGCAGGACGTGGACCGCGACCTCGGCGATGCGCATCTCGCCCCTTTGCTGGCTGGGATAGGCGGGCTAGCGGGCCCCGGTTTGGGGCACCTCAGGTGAAGGAGTGCTTGGAGCGCCCTGCGAGACCGGTCGCGGCTCGCTCGCGAGCGGTCGCATGCGACGCTGCAGCTCCGGGAGCGGGAGGTGACAGCGCACCCGCGCGCCGTTACCATCGACGAGCTCTGGCGGCGGAACGTGATCGCAGATGTCGCCCACGCGAAACGGGCACCGTGAGGACACGACACAGCCCTGGCCCGTCGCCGAGTCCGCGGGAGCCTTTGCCAGGCTGGGCAGGGAGTGGCCTCCTGTGGCGCCGGGAACGGAGGCGAGCAGCGTCGCGGTGTAGGGGTGCATGGGTGAGGAGTAGAGACGGTCGGTGTCTCCGGCTTCGCAGAGTTGGCCGCGATAGAGGACGAGCACGCGATGGGCGAGCCAACGGACGACCGCCAGGTCGTGGGAGATGAAGAGCATGCTGAAGCGGTGCTCCTGCTGCAGGCCGCGTAGCAGCGAGATCATGCTTGCTTGCACCGACACATCGAGAGCAGACAGCACCTCGTCGCAGAGAAGAAGCTCCGGCTCGGCGGCAAGGGCGCGAGCGATCGCGACGCGCTGGCGCTCACCACCGCTCAGCTCTCTCGGGTAGCGGGTCGCGAGGCGCTCGTCGAGCTGCACATCGGCGAGCAGGCGGCGCGTGCGCTCTCTGATGTTCTCGGGGCGGAGGTCGAAGTAGTGGCTGAGGACCCGCCCGATGATTCGTCCGACGGTGTGGCGCGGATTGAGCGAGGCGTCCGGATTCTGAAAGACGAGCTGCACACTGCGGAGTTGATCTCGCGTCCGTCGATCGATGCCCGGCGAGAGCGATGCACCGTCGAAGCGGACCTCGCCCTCCCGTCGTGGTAGAAGGCCTGCGATCGTCCGGGCGATCGTCGACTTGCCACTGCCGGATTCGCCCACGAGCGCGAGGGTCTCGCCCAGTCCGATCTCGAACGAAACGTCGCGGACCACGGCGTCGGCTCGCCAGCCGCGTGGCCATCCGCGGGAGCCGGCGTAGCTGCAGGAGAGCGAGGAGACGGCCAGGCCTTCGCTGTAGTCCTCGAGGTGTCTTTCGGCCTCAACGTCCTCTCGGACCAGATCACGTGCCAGCTGGTCGGAGCGCCAGCAGGCGACGGCATGGCCGGGGCCCGCCTCGGTGAGCGACTGCGCTTCTTCCTTGCAGCGCTCGACGGCGAATGAGCAGCGCGGCGCGAAGGGGCATCCCGGTGGAAGATTGCGCCGCTCGAAGCGTCCGCTGAGCCCCTTGCCGGGTCCGATCTTGCTCGCGAGCGTGGGAACAGAGTCGATCAGCGCCTTGGTATAGGGGTGGCGAGGTCCGGCGAACAGCTCGGCGGTCGGCGCACTCTCGACGACCCTCCCGCCGTACATGACGAGGACTCGGTCACAGAGCTCCGCCACCACACCGAGGTCGTGGGTGACGTACAAGAGGCTCGTCTCTCGACTCCTGCGCAGTTCCCGGAGGAGCTCGATCACCATGGCCTGGGTCGTGACGTCGAGCCCGGTCGTCGGTTCGTCGAGGACCACCAGCTCCGGCTCGCAGGCGACGGCCATGGCGATCATCACTCGCTGCTGCTGACCGCCGCTCAGCTGGCAGGCGTAGCTCGAGAAGACGGCGTCCGGACGCTCGATGCCGACTGCAGCGAGCAACGAGCGCGCCCGGTCGGTCCGGTTGCCGCGCCAGGCGTGATTGGTCAGGACCTCGGTGATCTGCTTGCCGACGCGGATGTTCGGATTGAGCGCGAGCGTCGGGTCCTGGGGCACGTGGCCGACCCGACCGCCACGAAGACGGCGCAGGTCGTTTCCCCGGAGGCTGAGCACGTCGCGACCGTCGAACATGACTCGACCGGAGCGAAGCCGACTCCCGGCTTGGAGGTAGGCGAGAGCGCTGTAGGCGGTCGTGGTCTTCCCGCAGCCCGACTCGCCGACGAGGCCGACGGCTTCGCCACGCGCGACGGAGAGCGAGACACCCTCGACGACGCATTCGTACTCTTCGCCGTTCCAGAACTCGACGGCGAGGTCTTCGATCGAGAGCAGCGAGTCGAGACGCGACGACCGGAGCACGGAGACGTTGGCGGAGGCGACGGTCACGGGACTCTCACGGTGGAGCGGTCGAGGTAGCGGGCGACGCCGTCGGTGACGAAGTTGATGGCGACCACGAGGAGCGCGAGGGCGATCGCCGGGCCGAGCACCGCCCAGACGTTGCCGGTCGCGAACGTCGAGCGGTTCTCGCTGATCATCACTCCCCACTGTGGCGAGGGCGGCTGGGCGCCGAAGCCGAGGAAGGCGAGCGAGCTGATGAGGATCGGCGCGTAGCCGGCCCGGACGCCGAACTCGACGAGGGTGACCCCGCTCAGGTTCGGGAGAAGCTCCCGGACGACGATCGAGCGGCGGTTCTCACCGCGCGCCCTGGCGGCGGCGACGAAGTCGGACTCGACGAGCCCGAGGGCCGCCGAACGGACGACCTGGGTCGTCCGCGGCAGGTAGATGAGCACCACCACCCCGACGAGCAGCCAGGAGCCGCGGCCGTTCGCGACGCCGACGGCCGCGATCAGCACCAAGCCGAGAAT
>DAHVLW010000079.1:0-8936 GCA_027320205.1 Acidimicrobiaceae bacterium | reverse complement strand
GGCTTCGCGCACGGGGACTACCTCCGCCCGGGGGCGATCGCCCGCTTCTCGCCGGTCATGGAGGCGGTCGAGCGCTTCGCGAAGGACGGCGGACCAGTGGTCGGGATCTGCAACGGGTTCCAGGTGCTGACCGAGGCCGGACTGCTTCCCGGGGCGCTCCGGCGGAACAGCGGTCTCCGCTTCGTCTGCACGACGGTGACCTGCCGCGTCGACTCTGCAGCGTCGGTGCTCACCGCCGGCATCCCTGTCGGGACCCTCCTCGAGCTCCCCGTGAACCACGGGGAGGGCAGCTACGCCTGCGACGAGGAGACGCTGCGCATGCTCGAGTCCTCTGGCCAGGTCGTGCTTCGCTACCTCGCCAACCCCAACGGCTCGGTCGCCGACGTGGCCGGGGTCGCCAACGGCGCCGGCAACGTCGTCGGGATCATGCCGCACCCCGAGCGGGCGAGCAGCGCCCTCCTCGGCTCGGAGGACGGTCTCGTCCTCCTCCGCGCTCTCCTCCGGTCGATCGCCGGCGTGCCGGGCGGGACCCGCCGGCCCGCCGAGGCGCGCGACGTGCTCGAGGTGGCAGGAAGGAGGCGGAGCGCGACGGTCGCCGCCGGGGCCCTCGCGCCCGCCGCCCCCTCTGCCGGCGCCTCCCGCTAGGCGGGGCCGCCTCCGCGGTGGACTCCGGCGCGCCGCAGCACGTCGGCGGGCACGCCGATCTCGCGCCACGTCGAGTAGTCGATCCCCTTGCGCTCGCCGTACTCGGCGGCGGCCGAGACGAAGCCGGCCTCGAGCTCGGCCAGGTCCTCGCCGCCGTCGCTGCTCGCGAGCCGGGTCTGTATCGCCTTGCGCTGCTGGACGAGATGGAGCCGCTTCAGCGGGTCGGCGTCGCGGAGCTTTCCCTCGATCTCCTCGAGCTGCCGCTCGAGCGACTCCCGCGACGGGCGCCTGCCGCGGCGCGGCTTGTTTCGTTCGAGAGCCTCGAGGTAGCGGCGGACGGCAAGTCCTTGCGCGCGCCCGGAGGCGAGCGCAGCCTTGTGCTCCGACGTCATTCCCGAGCGCCTTCTTCTAGGTCCCATGGCTCCACTATCTCGCAAATGACCGCGCGCTGCAAAGCGCTATTGGCGGTCGATGGTGTGCGCAGCTGCGACGAACATGGCGGAAGGATATGAACGTGTCACCCACCGGCATTTCCAGAGATGGCGCTGGCGCCGAGATCCATCGTTCGCTCGGGCTGACCGACGACGAGCATGCCGCCATCGTCGAGCTTCTCGGTCGCCCGCCGAACGACGTCGAGCTGGCGATGTACGCCGTGATGTGGAGCGAGCACTGCTCCTACAAGTCCTCGCGCGTCCACCTCTCGCGCCTCCCGTCGGCGGGCCCGCGCGTCCTCGTCGGTCCCGGCGAGAATGCCGGCGTCGTCGACGTCGGCGACGGCCTCGCCGTCGCGCTGCGCATCGAGAGCCACAACCACCCGTCGGCGATCGAGCCCTACCAGGGGGCGGCGACCGGTGTCGGGGGGATCATCCGAGACATCTTCACCATGGGCGCACGGCCGATTGCGCTCATGGACCCGCTGTTCATTGGACCGCTCGCGGATCCCAGGAGCCGGTACATCCTCGATGGAGTGGTGCGCGGGATCGCCGGCTATGGCAACTCGGTCGGCGTGCCGACGGTCGGCGGCCAGCTGACGCTCGACCCGTGCTACGAGGGTAATCCACTGGTCAACGTTTTCTGCCTGGGGCTGATGCGCGCCGACCGCCTCGTGCTCGGGCGCGCCACAGGGACGGGCAATCTCGCCGTGCTCCTCGGGTCGCGCACCGGCCGCGACGGCATCGGCGGGGTGAGCGTGCTCGCGTCGTCAGCCTTCGGCCCCGCGCATGCTGCAGCCGAGGCGGCGAAGCGCCCGAGCGTCCAGGTGGGCGATCCCTTCGAGGAGAAGCGCCTGATCGAAGCCTGCCTCGAGCTGCTCGACGAGCGGCTCGTCGTCGGGATCCAGGACCTCGGCGGGGCGGGGCTCTCCTGCGCGACGAGCGAGACCGCGGCACGTGGCGGCGTTTCGATGGACGTCGACGTGACGGCGGTCCCGTTGCGCGAGCGAGGCATGAGCCCGGTCGAGATCATGACGAGCGAGAGCCAGGAACGGATGCTCGCGATCGTCGCCCCCGAGGCGCTCGCCCGAGTCGAGGAGGTCTGCCGGCGCTGGGAGGTCACCGCGAGCGTCGTCGGCCACGTTCTCCCTCCCGACGGCGACGGCGTCGGGAGGCTGCGGGTCCGCGACGGCTTCGGCGGCGCCGTCCTCGCCGAGGTCCCCGCCGCCTCGCTGGCGGACGACGCCCCCCGCTACCGGCGGCCGCTCGCCCCGCCGGCCGACCTCGCCGAGCGGCGCCGGCGTGACCCGGGAAGGCTCCCCGCGCCCCCCGACTGCGGCGCCGACCTGCTCGCGCTCTTCTCCGACCCGTCGTGGGCCTACCGCCAGTACGACCACCAGCTGTTCTTGAACACCGTGCTCGCTCCGGGCGTCGCCGACGCCGCCCTGCTGCGCTGCTCCGCGCCAGGGATCGACTGGACCGGGAAGGCCCTCGCCCTGAGCGCGGACGGCAACCCGGGATGGTGCCGCCTCGACCCGCGTCGGGGCACGGCTGCGACCGTCGCCGAGTCGGCGCTCAACGTCGCCTGCGTAGGCGCCCGGCCCATCGCCCTCGTCAACTGCCTGAACTTCGGCGACCCGGAGCGGGAGGAGGTGATGTGGCAGCTCTCGGAGTCGATCGACGGCATGGCCGAGGCGTGCGAGGTCCTCGGCATCCCCGTCGTCGGCGGCAACGTGTCGCTCTACAACGCCTCCGGCGGCCGCGACATCGACCCGACGCCGGTCGTCGCCGTGGTTGGGCTCCTCGACCGGCTGGTCAGGCGCCCGCCGGCGATCGGCTGGCACGAGGGCGACACGATCGTCCTTCTCGGAGAGACGGTCCCGATGCTCGGCGGGTCACGCTGGGCGCGCGCGCTGCACGGCGAGCTCGACGGGGAGCTCGCGCCGCTCGACCTCGGGCTCCACGCACGACTCGTAGAGCTCGTCGCCGGGCTCGTGGCCGCAGAGGCCGGCGCCGGTGCGGGTGCCGGTGCCGGTGCCGGCGCACCTCAGGTCCTCGTCACCGGCGTGCACGACGTCGCCGACGGCGGGCTCGCCGTGGCGCTCGCAGAGTGCGCCGGCGCGTCGGGGATCGGCTGTCTCGTCTCGGGGGTCGCGTCGCACGCCGAGCTGTTCTCCGAGTCGTCCTCCCGGGTCGTCCTGTCCACGCCCGATCCGGCCCGGCTCCTCGCCGCTGCCGGCGCGGCGGGGATCGCGGCGAGCGTGCTCGGCCACGCAGGCGGTCAGCGCGTCGTCGTCGACGGGCTGGTGGACCTCGCCGTCGGTGAGCTGGCGGGAGCAGCCGGGCGGCTGGAGCAGGTGCTCGACAGTCCTGCGGGTGCTCAGCAGCAGCCGGCCGGCGACTGAACGCCAGGGCGTCGGCGACTCGGGCGGAGCCTCAGCGGTAGCCGGTCGCCATCAACGCCGCGGCGAGGATGGCGACGAGCCCGCCGACCACGTACCAGTTGGTCGGGCTCACCGGGAGGATCGACATGTAGTTGAGTACGATCAGCAGGACCCCGACGACGAGCAGTCCGAGGAGGACCCACGGGTACCACTTCGGGCTGTGCCGCACCCTCCTCGGGATCGGCGCGGTGTAGCGGCCGCTCTGGCGGGACTGCGCGCTCTTCGACGGCGTCGTCCGGCCCGGTCGCCGGGAGCGTCTGGGACGGGCCGGGACCTGCTGCTTCGAGCCCGCGGCGCGGGGAGCCTTCGCCGAGGGCTTCCCGCCCTTGAGCAGCCTGAGCCGCCGTTCGCCGCCGGTCGGCGCGCCGTTGCCGGCGTCCTCGCTGCGCCGCCGCGTCGGACCCGTCCTTCGCGCCACGGCCCACGAGGATACCGGGGCGGGCCGGTAGCCTGTGGCGGTGGGCGTGCGGGTCCTCGTCGTGGACAACTACGACAGCTTCGTCTACAACCTCGTCCAGTACCTCGGCGAGCTCGGCGCCGAGCCGATCGTCGTGCGCAACGACGAGGTCGACCTCGACGGGCTCCGGGCGCGCTCGCCGGACGCCCTCCTCGTCTCGCCCGGGCCCGGGCGCCCGGAGGACGCCGGGATCTCCACGGATGCGATCGCCGAGCTCGGCGGCGAAGGCCTTCCCGTCCTCGGCGTATGTCTCGGTCACCAGTGCATCGGCCAGCTCTACGGCGGCGAGGTGGTGCCGGCGCCGGTGCTCATGCACGGCAAGACGTCGGCCGTCCACCACGACGGGCGAGGCGTGCTCGCCGGGCTGCCCGAGCCGTTCGTGGCGACGAGGTACCACTCGCTCGTCGTCGACCCGGGGAGCGTGCCGGCGTGCCTCGAGGTGACCGCCCGGACCGACGACGGGGTCGTGATGGGCCTACGGCACCGGGAGCTCCCGGTCGAAGGCGTCCAGTTCCATCCCGAGTCGATCCTCACCCGAGCCGGCCACGAGCTGCTCGGCAACTTCCTCCGCCTCGCGGGAGCCGCGGTGCACAGGTGACCATGTCGGCCGGCCGCTCCTGGAGCCGCCGGGTCCGGCCATCCGAGAGGGGGCGACCGGACCGGCTGTCAGGGGAAGGGGGTCGTGGTCGTCGGCGCGGTCGTGGGGAGACCGGGAGCGCTCGGGGTCGGCGCCGTCGAGCCCGGGAAGGTCGTGGAGGTCGGCGTCCCGGGGAGCGTGGTGGTCGTGGAGGTCGGCGTCCCGGGAAGCGTCGTCGTGGTCGTCGTGGTCGAGGTCGGGACCGTCGAGCCGTTGCTGGCGCCGACGAAGAGCACGACCTGGTAGCCGGTCGCCACCGTGGTGGTCGCCTTCGGCACGGTCTTCATGACGAGCCCGACGTCGACGGGCGCGACGTTCTCGTCGAGCGCGATCCGATAGGTGAGGCCGTCCTGGGTGAGCGCCTCCTCGGCCGAGGCGAGGTCGAAGCCGATCAGGAACGGCACGCTGACCTCGCCCTTGGAGATCACGAGCTGGAGCTTGGTCCCGGGCAGCTCGCTCGACCCGGCGCGGGGGACCGTCCCGACGACGTCGCCGGCCGGCACGTTCGAAGAGAGCTGGTAGATCTGCTTCTCACTGACCTTGAAGCCGGCTTGGATGAGCTTGACCGTCGCCGCCGCGACGGTGTCGCCCGAGACGTCCGGCACGCTGACGTAGCTGCTGCCCGACACGACGTCGATCGTCACCTTCGTCCCCTCCGCCCTTTGCGCGTAAGGAGACGGGTCCTGGCTGACGACGTAGCCCTGCCGCTCGCCGGAGCGTCGGGCCTTGACGGAGTCGACGTGGGAGCGGAACCCTGCGTTCTCGAGCACGGCGATGGCGTTGGCCCGCGTCGTGCCGATGACCCTCGGCACCGGCGCCATCGGCGGGCTCGACCAGACGACGAGGTGGACCGTGTCCCCGCTGTGGACGCGCGCCGGGGGGCTCGGGTCCTCGGAGCGGACCGTGCCGACCTTGCCGAGCTCGGACGCGCTCGCCTGGTCGTGGCTCGTCGTCACCTTCAGCCCCTGCGCCTCGAGGACGCTCTCGGCGGTCGCGAGCTGCAGTCCGACGACGCCCTTCAGCGAGAACGAGATCTGCCCGCCGAAGTAGCCGAGCTGTCGACCGCCGAAGTAGGCCGCGGCCCCGATCGCGACGAGCAGCGCCGTCCCTGCCGCGGCCCACCACGGCGTCGTGCTTCGCGGGCGGCGCTCCTCCCGCCCTCCGCCGTTGCGCGACGGGCCCCGTCCACGCTCCGTCGCCGGCGTCTGGCCGGTGGTCCGGCCGGAGCCCGCCGAGGCGATGCTCGCCGTGACGGTTCCGGAGAGGGAGGTCGTGCGCGGCGCCGAGGCGAGCACGGACTGGCCGTGGACGTACCGGTCCAGGTCGGCGCGCAGCTCGTCGGCGCTCACGTACCGCTCCGCCGGGAGCTTCGCCATCGCCTGGAGCACGATCGCCTCGAGCGGGGCCGGAACCGCCGGGTTGAGCGTGTGCGGCGCGGGCGGCTGCTCGCGCACGTGCTGGTAGGCGATGCTCACGGGGGTCTCGCCGACGAAGGGCGGGCGGCCGGTGAGCATCTCGTAGAGCACGACGCCGAGGGAGTAGACGTCGCTCCTCGCGTCGACGGCGAGCCCTTGCGCCTGCTCGGGCGAGAAGTACGTCGCCGTGCCCATCACGAGCCCGGTCTGGGTGACCTGCTCGTCGGACCCGATGGCCCTGGCGATGCCGAAGTCGGTCACCTTCACCTGGCCGTCCGCGGTGATGAGGACGTTCCCGGGCTTGACGTCGCGGTGGACCACGCCGTGGCGGTGGGCGTAGGAGAGCGCCTTCGCGATGTCGGCGGCGACGGTCGCCGCCTGGCGGTCGGCGAGCGGTGCCTGGCTGCGGATGATCGAGGACAGCGGTTCGCCGTCGATGTACTCCATGACGATGAAGTAGGTGCTCTCCGACTCGCCCCAGTCGAAGACCTGGACGATGTTCGGGTGCATGAGGTTCGCGGCCGCCTGCGCCTCTCGGCGGAAGCGCTCCACGAAGGTGTGGTCCGTCGACAGCTCCGGGAAGAGGGCCTTCAGCGCGACGGGCCGGTCGAGGAGCAAGTCCCGCGCCAGGTAGACCTGAGCGGTGCCGCCCCGCGCGATCTGGCTGCGCAGCTCGTAGCGTCCGCCGTAGACAGACGCGGGCGTCGTCGTCATCCGGCGCTGAGCCTATGCGGGGCGGTCACGAGCCGTACCCGAGGGCGGCGTCGAGCACCTTGGCCACGACAGGTCCGGCGATCTCGGCGCCCGTCCCGTCGCAGGGCAGTCCAGGCTGGTAGGGGACCATTGCGGCGACGGCGACGCGGGGTACCTCGCCCACGCCGGCGGGCGCCGTGGCGACGAGCCAGTCCGTGGAGCAGTTGTTGTTGCCGACCTCTGCCGTGCCGGTCTTCGCTGCGACGGCGAGGCCGGGCGGGAACAGCCCGGCGGCCGTCCCGTGCTCGGCGACGCCGATCATCAGCTGGCGCACCTGGTCGGCCGTGGCGGCCGACGTCGCGTGCAACCAGGGATGCGGGCGGTAGGTGGCGACGACCCTGCCCTGCTCGTCGAAGACGTGCGCCATGAGGTGCGGCGTCATCATCGTTCCGCCGTTTGCGATCGTCGAGACGACGAGGGCGTCCTGGAGGGCGGTCTCGCTCACGTTCTCCTGCCCGATCGCCGAGTAGGCGAGCCCGGGCTGGTTCGCGGCGAAGCTCGACCCGGAAGGGAAGTTCGAGACGGCGACCTCCGCCGCCGGGAGGTCGATCGGCACGGCGCGGTCGAATCCGAAGGCATGGGCCTCCTCGGCCAGGTGCTCTCCCCCGAGCTGCAGGCCGTAGTGGCCGAAGGCCGTGTCGCACGATACGGCGAGGTTCTCGGCGAGACTGCCCCCGCAGGCCTCCCCGGCGTAGTTGTGGAGCAGGAGGTTCGACTGCGGCAGCGGCAGCGCCGTCAGCACCGGCACGGTCTCGCTCGCGATCGCCGGGTCGTGGTCGAAGATCGCCGACGTCGTGACCATCTTGAACGTCGAGCCGGGCGCGGCAAGGACGTCCGTCGCCCCGTTGACGAGCGGGGAGCTGCCGCTCGAGGGGTCGAGGGAGGCGTAGTAGCGGCTGACCGCCTTCGGGCTCGCCGAGGCGAGCTTGTTCGGGTCGTAGCTCGGCTTGGAGTACATGACGAGGATCGCGCCGGTCGTCGGGTCGATGGCGACGACGGCGCCGCGGTCGTACGGGGCGAGTGCCGCCTTCGCGACCTCCTGGAGGCGCGCCGAGACGGTGACCTCGACGCTGTCCGTGCCCTTGGTCTGGGTGAGCAGGTCCGAGAGCTTGTGGGCCGCCGGCTCGTGCTGGACCAGGTAGCTGTCGTACTGGGACTCGACGCCGTAGAGGTTCGACTGGAGCGTCCAGTCGTACGCGCCGGTCACGTCGGCGAAGAGCGAGCCGAACGGGTAGTGGCGGACGTAGCCCGGCCCGTTGGGGTTCTTCGTCGAGTAGGCGAGCACCTGGCCCGCCGTGTCGATGATGTCGCCCCGGGGCAGCAGCCACTGCGAGACCGCGGTCGTCGGCTCGTTCGGATTGTGCCGGAGGCCCTTCGCCTCGCGCACCTGGAGGTTGTTGAGCTGGAGGAAGAGCACGCCGAAGCACGCCACGAAGGCGAGCGCGAGGACCCGAATGCGCCTGTCCATCTCAGCGGCCCACCGGCGCGACGTGGGCGGGCAGCGGCGGGAAGCTCGACGCGGAGGCGGGCGTCGTCCCGTTGGGCGTGGAGGCGCCGGGCGGCGCGCTCGAGGCCGTGGGCCCGGTGGCGGCCGTGCGCCGGGTAGTGGCCGTGCGCCCGGTGGCGGCCGTCGTCGCCGGCGTGGTGGTGGTCGTGATCCCGACGACACCGAGTGCACCGGACGTGTCCACGGAGGGGAGGCCGAGCTGCCGGCGCTCGTGGGTCAGCGACGCGACGACCGCCTCGGCCGCGGCGAGCGAGGGCTCGAGCATGCCGGCGCGGAGGGGGCCGAGGTTCGATCGGAACACCTGGGAGAGGCGCAGCGGGGTCCTGTCGACGAGGTGCGGCTTGAACCACAGGAAGCCACCGGGACGCCCCTCGAAGACCGCGACGTACCCGGAGTCGACGCCGACGAAGTACGTGGCGCGCACCCACCAGTCGACGGCGCCCGCGACCCCGCCGAGCGTACCGAGGAACACCAGGACGAAGAGGATCGAGCGCAGCGTGACGACGTGCTCCGGCGGGCGCGGCGGCCGGGGGGGCAGCGCTGTCTGCCGAGGTCGCGGGGGTCGCGAAGCCCGGGCCGCCGGCGGCGAGACGCCGGGCCGCGGCGACTCGCCGAGGCCCGCCGCGCCACCGGCCGGGCTCGCGCCG
>DAHVLW010000041.1:0-1668 GCA_027320205.1 Acidimicrobiaceae bacterium | reverse complement strand
CCGGAGCGCCTCGGCGACGTTGACGAGCGTCGGGAAGAACGTCACGATTCCCGCGATCACCGTCACCGACAGCAGGCCCTGCCCGAGCACGAGCGTGAGGATCGGGACCATCGCGACGAGCGGCACGGAGCGCAGGGCGATCGCCACCGGCATGACCGTCTGGGCGACCGAGCGGCGGTAGGCGACGCCGAACGCGACGGCGAGCGCCGCTGCGGTCCCCGCCACGTAGCCGAGGCCGGCGTCACGCACCGTGACGCCGAGAGCGGACAGCAGCTGCGAGCGTGCCGAGGAGGCGTCGGGGCTCGTCACGAGGAAGTCGTACACGGCGCCGGGGCCCTTTGCGACGAACGGGCTCAGGTGGAACACGGTGATCGCCCCCTGCCAGACCCCGCACAGCACCCCCAGCGTGAGCGCCGAGACCCCGAGCGTGCGGGCGAGCCGCACGAGCCCGGTGGCTGCCCGGCTCACCCCGCCTCCTGGTGTCGCGGCGCCCAGGGCGTGAGCAGGCGGCCGACAGCGGACACCGCGACGTAGGCCACCCCGGCGAGCGCCGTCGCGACGGCGGCGATGGCGAAGGCCCGGCGCGCGTCGAGGTCCTCGTTCGCCGAGATGAGCGCCACGCCGAGCCCCTGGGAGGCGCCGAGGTACTCGCCGACGATCGCACCGAGCACGGCTGCCGGCCCGGAGATCGCGAACCCGGCGAAGGCAGCCGGGAGGGCGGCGCGGATGCGGACCTTCACGAGCTGGCGCCAGCGACCTCCGCCGTAGACGCGCACGAGATCGAGGCTCGCCGGATCGGCGCTGCGCAGGCCGAGCAAGCAGGCGATGAGCGTCGTGAAGACGACCGACAGCGCGGCGAGCGTGCTCTGGGGGGCGTTGCCGGAGAGGACGATCTCGAGCACGGGGCCGATGGCGATGATCGGCATGCAATAGGTGGCGAGGACGACCCGGAGGAGCGCCTTTTCGAGGATGGGCAGCTGGACGAAGGCGAGCGCGAGGGCGATCGCCGCGAGGTTGCCCCAAAGGAAGCCGAGTGCTGCCTCCTCGAGCGTCGAGAGCAGGTTCGGCCACATCTCGAAGCCGGGGTCGTGGAAGATCGTCACGAGCACCTCCTGCGGCGGCGGCACGAGGTGGCTTCGGGTGAACGCCGTGTAGGCGACGAGCTCCCAGATGGCGAGGAGGCCGACGACGCCCACGACGCCGCCGGCGAGGCGACGAAGGCCGGGGCGCACCCCGGCGTCGCTGGCGGAGCGGTGCGATCCCCTCACCCGCCGCAGGCCCAGCGGTCAGCCCCGGCGCCGCCGCCGGCGAGCGCCGAGGCCTCGGCGCCGAGGTCGTCGCCGCTCGGCGGCAACCCGCCGCCGAACAGCAGATCGCTCAGCTCGTCGCACAGGGAGTGGAAGCGCTCGGTCCGCACCAGCCCGGGCGAGCGAGGGCGCGGGAGGTCGACGTCGACGACGGCGCGGACCCTCCCCGGCCGGGGCGACATCACGGCGACGGTGTCGGCGAGGAAGGCCGCCTCGCCTATCGAGTGCGTGACCAGCAGCGTCGTCGTCACCCGCTCCGACCAGATGCGGAGCAGCTCGACGTTGAGCCGCTGGCGCGTCATCTCGTCGAGCGCTCCGAACGGCTCGTCGAGGAGCAGGATCTCCGGCTCGACGACGAGCG
>DAHVLW010000024.1:0-2796 GCA_027320205.1 Acidimicrobiaceae bacterium | reverse complement strand
GTCCGTCGACACGATCTGTGAAACAGCGAGGCCGGTCGATTGTGGCGTCGCCCGCAGCAATTCCTGCTGCCCATCTCCCAGCTGTCCGAGCCGGTTGCTCCCCCACGACCACAGGACGCCGGAGCTCGAGATGGCGTAGCTCGCATAGCCGCCGGTCGCCACGTCGGTGAACTGCACGCCGCTCGGCGCCTGGACCTTGACCGGGCGCGCAGAGCCCACGTACTTGCCGTCGCCGAGCTGCCCCCACTTGCCGTCGCCCCAGGCCCACATCGATCCGTCGGCGAGCAGCGCGAGAGTCTGACCGTTCGAGGGCTGGCTACCCCCTTGAAAGACCCGGTCGACAGGTGCCGGCAGCGGGACCCGTACTGGCACCGAGCTGTTCTTCGTGCTCCCGTCGCCGAGCTGCCCCTCCAGGTTGAACCCCCAATCGAAGTACTTGCCGTCAGCCATCAGCGCGCCCGATCCTTGCCACGAAGCGACGAGAGCGACCACTTGGCCTCGCGGCAGTCCGACGACCGGGGTTGGCATCGCGCGCGGCTTTGTCGTGCCATTGCCCAGGTCGCCGGCGGCGTTGTCCCCGCAGGCGACGACCCTCCCGTGGGCGAGGAACAGCGAGTGCGACCGGGCTCCGCTCGCCAGCCTGACGTCGCCCAGCGGGAGCTTCTCTGGAACCAGGATCGGTCCCGGGCCACGAAGGCAGAGTGCGTACTCCGTGTTCGCACCCCAGCCCCAGGCCTCGCCCTGGGTGTCGATCGCGATCCCGGTGTCGAACGGCATCGGGTTTGCGAGCGACGCGATCTTGACCCCAGGTGGAAACCGGACGGCGACAGCCTTGGCCTTGAACCTCGGCATCGTTCCGTTGCCGAGCTCGCCTTGACCACCGGCGCCCCACGCCCAGACCCGTCCGTCGGAGGTCAGCGCGTAGCCGTTCGAGTTCGACGCGGCGATCTGGATCACCGTGCCGCGTATGCCGGCGACCCGCGTCGGTGTCGAATGCGCGAGCGTCATCAACGCGCCGAAGCTGTCCACCACTCCAAAGGAGTACACGTTCCCCTTCGGGCTGGCCTGTGCCTTCGACGACGCCACAGCGACCTTCGGGGTGTCGTGCGTCAGGCTCGATCCGGTGGACGAGCGGACACCGAGGGCGGTCGGGGCCGCAAACGTCCCGGCCATCAACGCCCGTGCCAGGAGACGGTGGCGTGTCGACGACTTCTCGCGTGCAGCTCGGAACAAGTTGAGGGCTCCTTGGGTAGAGGCCGCCGCACGGCCTTGGCGGTTCGGTGCCCGGCGCGCCGGGAAGACGTGCGCGACGGGCGCGACGGGCGCGACGGGCGCGACGGGCGCGTCCCAGGATATTCGTCGCTCGCAGACAGCCGGCCAGAGCCAAAGGTCCCGTCAGCTCGCGGTGCTCGCCGGCGACGACGGATGGCGGCGTCGGGCCACGCCTCTCGGCTGCCTGCGGGGAGACACCCCGAGCGAGCGAGGCACGTCACGCGCTCGACGGGACGAGCGGGTCGACGACGCCGGGCTCGCCGGGCGTAGAAGCCGAGGGACGACGAGCCGCCGGCGGCGCGCTCGACCGGCGCGGCGCGCCGAGGCCGGCGGTCCGCCGGTCAGCAGATGCGCGGCAGGGGGGCGCCGACGAGCGTGTCGACGACCCGGGTGCCGCCGAAGGCGGTGCGCATGAGGACGAGCCCGGGTGGCTCGGAGGCGAGCTCACCGATCACTGCGGCCCCCTCGCCGAGTGGATGGGCGCGCAGGGCGTCAAGAGCCGCAGGCACTGCGGACGCCTCGACGACGGCGACGAACCGCCCTTCGCAGGCGACGTGGAGCGGGTCGATCCCAAGGAGCTCGCATGCTCCGGCGACCGGTGGCCGGACCGGTATCGCCGTCTCGTCTACCAGGACGCCGAGGCCGGCCGCCGAGGCGAGCTCGTTGAGGACCGTCGCCACGCCGCCGCGGGTCGCGTCGCGCATCCAGCGGACCGTGGAGGCGGCGTCGAGCATGCGCGCGACGAGGTCGCCGAGCGGGGCAGTGTCAGAGGAGACCTCGGCGGCGAGGTCGAGCCCGCCGCGAGCGAGCATCACCGTCACGCCGTGGTCGCCGATCGGCCCGGAGACCACGACGGCGTCTCCGGGGCGGGCCATGGTCGCGCCGAGCTCGAACGGGCGGTCGAGCGCGCCGATGCCCGTCGTCGTGATGTAGCAGCCGTCGGCCTTGCCGTGCTCGACGACCTTGGTGTCGCCGGTGACGATCGCGACGCCGGCCGCCTCCGCGGCCGCCGCCATGGCAGCGACGACGCGCTCGAGGTCGGCGACGGGAAAGCCCTCTTCGAGCACGAAGGCGGCGGAGAGGTAGAGCGGTCGGGCGCCGGAGACCGCGAGGTCGTTGACGGTCCCGTTGACGGCGAGGTCGCCGATGCTGCCCCCGGGGAAGAACAGCGGCGAGACGACGAAGGAGTCGGTGGTGAAGGCAAGGCGCGCACCCTTGAGCGAGAGCGTCGCGCTGTCCTCGAGGTGCTCGAGGACGGGGTTGCGGAAGGCGTCGAGGAACACCGCCTCGACGAGCGCATGAGTCGCCTTGCCGCCGACGCCGTGCGCCATGGTGACGCGCTCGTCGCGCACCCGTGCGGAGCGGGTCCGTGCCCGCTCGACCCGGGCGAGGACCTCGGCCTCGGTCCGGCGCGGACCCGGTCCCGGCACCGACTCGCTCATACGGGGGTGGCGGCGAGGCGTCTGCGGCTGAAGCGTCCGAAGTTGTAGTAGGCGGCGCAGGCGCCCTCGGAGGAGACCATGC
>DAHVLW010000021.1:0-7074 GCA_027320205.1 Acidimicrobiaceae bacterium | reverse complement strand
CGCCCCGCCAGTAGGCGCCGGCGACGCGCGTCAGGCGGAAGTGGCCGAGGCGGCGGGTCGAGGGGACGTGCGGCCCGCGGCAGAGGTCGACGAAGGCAGGCGAGTTGCGATAGGTGCTGACGCCGGCCCCGCCCCGGCCCGCCTCGGCGACGAGCTCCGCGTCGGCAGCTCCGGCCGCGGCGGCGACGCCCTCGATGATCTCGCGCTTGAACGGCTGGCCGGAGAAGAGCTCGAGCCCTGCGGCGATCGAGTGCTCCTCGCGCACGAAGGGCTGGTCCTCCTCGACGATCTCGCGCATGCGCCCCTCGATGCGGGCGAGGTCCTCGTCGTGGAAGCGGGCGCCTCCGGGAAGTTGGAAGTCGTAGTAGAACCCGTCGGCGATCGGCGGACCGATCGCGTAGGCTGCGCCCGGCCAGAGCGAGCAGACGGCCTGGGCGAGGACGTGCGCCGTCGAGTGGCGGAGCACGGCGCGGCCCTCGTTGCTCGCGTCCACGACCAGGCGCACCTTGGCCCCGTCCGGGATCCCTCGAGTGAGGTCGGCGAGCTCGCCGTCGATCTCGGCGGCGACGGCGTCGCGGGCGATGCGACGCCCGATCGCCGCCGCGAGGTCGGCCCCCGTCGACCCGGCCGGGAGGCTGCGCGCCGAGCCGTCGGGCAGCTGCACCGTCACCGCGCCCGCCGCTCTGCCTGTCACCGCGCCTGTCACCCCGCCGGCAGCCTTGCCGGCAGCCTGGCAAGGGCGCCGATCCGCCTCCGGAGCGCTCATCGCGACCCGCCGGCCGCCGCGAGCTCGACGCCGAGCAGCGCCGCCGCCGCCGAGACGCCGTCGCCGGCCGCGGCCGCCTCGTCGACCGCCTGAAGGGCGCCGGGCGCGTCGAGGTCGTCGTCGAGCCGGGCGCGCACCTCCTCGAGGGCTCCCTCGCCCTTGCCCGACGCCCGCCAGCGGTCGAGGCGCGCCTCTGCCTCCTCGAGCATCTCCGGCACCCAGTCCCAGCTCGATCGGTAGTGACGCGAGAGCAGGGCGAGGCGGAGCGCGGCGGGCTCGTGATCCTTCAGCAGCTCGCCGACGAAGACGAGGTTGCCCAGCGACTTCGACATCTTCTCCCCGTCGAGGCGGACCATCCCGACGTGCATCCAGTGGCGCACGAACTCCTGGCCGGTCGCCGCCTCGGACTGCACCGACTCGCACTCGTGGTGCGGGAAGACGAGGTCGTCGCCACCTCCGTGCAGGTCGAGCGTCGTCCCGAGCTCGCGCAGCGCCAGCGCCGAGCACTCGACGTGCCAGCCCGGCCGACCCGGGCCCCACGCCGACTCCCACGACGGCTCGTCCGGGAGCGAGGGTTGCCAGAGCACGAAGTCGAGCGGGTCGCGCTTCGCCGGGTCGTCAGGGTTGCCCCCTCGCTCACGCGCGAGGGTGAGCATCTCGCCGCGACCGAGCCGGCTCAGCCGGCCGAAACGCTCCGAGGAGGAGACGTCGAAGTAGACGGCGCCGGCCGAGCGGTAGGCGTGCCCGGCGTCGAGCACCGCCTGGATGAAGCCGAGGATGTCGGGGATCGCGGAGGTCGCCCTCGGCTCGCGGTATGGCGGGATGAGCCCGAGAGCGCACATCTGCTCCTCAAAGCGCTTGCTCTCCTCGGCGGCGAGGTCGAGGTAGTGGACGTCGAGCTCGCGCGCCTTGCGGAGTATGTCGTCGTCGACGTCGGTGATGTTGCGCACGCAGCGAGTCTCGTGGCCGAGGTCCCGCAGGCGTCGCTGGAGGACGTCGTAGGCGAGGTAGGTCGCGGCGTGCCCGAGGTGGGCGGAGTCGTAGGGGGTGATCCCGCAGGTGTACATGCGCACGACGGGCCCGGGCTCGAAGGGGGCGACCTCGCGCTGCGCCGTGTCGTAGAGCCGGATCGCCATCGTCCTACGCGCCCCTGTCGGCCGGCCGGAGCCCGTCGAGGCGGAGGGCGACGTGGGAGCGGTAGCGCATGTTCACGTTCACCAGGACGGCGGTCAGCGCCTCGACCGGCCCGGCGGCGGCGAGCGATCCCGCCCACACCGCGCGCAGCCCCGGCATCGTCTCGACGAGCTCGGCCGTGCGGGCGGCGGCATGGGGCGAGTCGGCGCACACGAGCACGTCGGCGTCGAGCGGGCGGCCGAGGTCGCCGAGGCGGCGCGCCGGGAGGTGGTGGAAGGCGGCCGTGACCGACGAGCGCGGCAGCAACGCCTGGACGGTGGCGGCGTACGACCCGCGGGCGGGCATCACCGCCTCGAGCTCTCCGCCGACGCGCTGGAGGCCGTTCACCATCGACACGACGACCTTGCCGGCGAGGAGCTCCTCGAGCCCGGCCGCCGTCTCGGCGACGCCCTCGTGAGGCGTCGCCAGGACGACGATCTCGGCCCCCGCGGCGGTCTCGTTCGTCCCGCCGGAGAGCTCGAGCGAGCGATCGGCCCAGCGCTCGCGCAGCTCCGCCGACGCCTGCTCGCCGCGCTCCGCGGAGCGCGAGCCGAGCACGACGGCGGCTCCGGCGGCGGCGAGGCGCGCCGCGAGGGCGCGTCCCGCCGGTCCTGTCGCACCGATGACGCCTACTTTCATGCCCCTACCCTTCCACACCGG
This sequence comes from Acidimicrobiaceae bacterium, assembly GCA_027320205.1. Lineage (GTDB taxonomy): Bacteria > Actinomycetota > Acidimicrobiia > Acidimicrobiales > Bog-793 > JAKAOD01. The sequence continues at coordinate 4,475 of DAHVLW010000021.1, read as the reverse complement.
CAGGACCGTCCACAGCGGCGGGGGCGTCGACGCTGGCAGGACCCGCCGCACGGCCCTGGGGCGCCTCGTGCGCCCGCCCCGCGCCCGGGCGCGCGTGGAGCTGCAGCGTGGCGAAGCGCGGCAGGAGCCGCGCCAGGACCACGACCCCGGCGAGGCAGAGCAGGCCGCCCGAGACGACCGACGCCTCCGTCCCGGCGAGGGCGGCGACGGAGCCCGCCTCGAGGTCCCCGAGACGCGGCCCACCGGCGACGACAGCCGTCTGGACCGCCTGGAGGCGCCCGAGCAGCCCTTCGGGCGCCACGGTCTGCAGGATCGTCGCGCGCAGGACCGCAGAGACGACGTCGGCGCCCCCGGCGAGCCCGAGCAGCACGAGGCCGAGCCACAGCTGTCCGACGAGCCCGAAGGCGGTGATCGCCGCGCCCCAGGCGGCGACGGCGATCAGCACGGCGCGGCCTTGGCGCCGCAGCGCGGCGACCCAGCCCGTCGACAGCGCCGCCGCCAGCGCCCCGACGCCCGGCGCGGCGTAGAGCAGCCCGACGGTGCCGGCGCCGCCGTGGAAGCGGGCGATGCCGAGGGCGGGGAACAGGGCGCGGGGCAGGCCGAAGACCATCGCGTTCAGGTCGACGAGGAAGACGGACTGGAGGACCTGGTGGCCCCGGAGGTAGGCGAGGCCTCCGGCGACGGATCGGAAGCCGAGCTCCCGGCGGGGCCCGCCAGCCGGGCGAGGCGGCAGCCGAAGCCTGAGGACGAAGGCGATGGCGGCGCCGTAGCTTGCGACGTCGATCCAGTACACGCCCCCGACGCCGAGCCGGCCGATGAGCACCCCGCCGAGCGCCGGCCCGCCGATCTGGCCGAACTGGAACAGCGCCTGCCAGAGGGCGTTCGCCGAGACGAGCGAGGGGCGGTCGACGACCGAGACGACGATCGCCGTGCGGGTCGGGTTGGAGATCCCGGAGAACCCGGCCTGGCAGGCGCTGCACACGAACAGCGGCCACAGCGCCGGGCGCGTCGAGGCGGCGTTGAGGGCGAGGCCGACGCTCGTCGAGGCGAGCAGCACCTGGGCGGCGGCGAGCAGGCGTCGCCGGTCCAGCGCGTCGGCGAGCGTGCCGCCGACGAGGGCCCCGACGAGGAGGGGACCGAGCTGGACCAGGCTGACGAGGCCGACGTCGAACGAGGACCGCGTGAGCGCGTAGACCTGGTAGGGGACGGCGACGACGGTCAGCTGGTTGCCGAGCGTGCTGACGAGGAAGCCGGACCACAGTCGCCGGTACTGCGGGAACCGGCGCAGCGGCCCGGTGTCGACGAGCACCCGGGGCCGCGGCACGGGGCGAGGTTAACGGGGCGCCCCGACCGCACCGCCCCCCGGCGGTCGCCGTCAGGCGGTCGCCGCCCTCTGGCGCAGGACTGCGAGCGCCCGGTCGGCGTGCACCGACATGCGCGTCTCGCTCGAGATCACCTCGAGGACTCGCGAGCCGGTGTCGATGACGAAGGTCGCCCGCTTCACCGGGATCGGGCCGAAGCGCCGCTTCACACCGAACTGCCGAGCCACCGCGCCGTCGAGGTCGGAGAGCAACGGATAGTCGAGCCCGTGCATCGCCGAGAACTGGCGCTGCTTGCCCACCGGGTCGGCGCTGACGCCGACGCGGCTCGCCCCGAGGGCGGCGAACTCCGCGCCGAGGTCCCGGAAGTGGCAGCTCTCCGACGTGCAGCCCTTCGTCATCGCTGCCGGGTAGAAGAAGAGGACGACCGGACCGGTGGCGAGCAGCTCCGAGAGCGAGCGGGGGGCGCCGGTCTCGTCCGGCAGCGTGAAGTCCGCGACGAGGTCGCCTCGCTCCACCGCTGCAGCGTATCGTCGCGAGGATGGGAGCACGCCGACCGAGTGCTCCGGCGGGCCAGGGGCGAGCCGCCGCGCCGGCGAGCGCCGGTCGATGAGCCCCGACCGGGACCTCCCGCCGGGGCTGGCGCGCCAGCTGGGCGGGCCCTCCTTCCAAGGACCGGCGACCTTCGCCAAGCGGCCGCTGCTCACCGAGCCGTCCGAGCTCGACCGCTGGCAGCCCGACGTCGCCGTGGTCGGCGCCCCCTGGGACGACTCGACGACCAATCGGCCTGGTGCCCGCTTCGGCCCCCGGGCGCTCCGTGCGCTCGCCTACGGCCCGGGGACGTTCCACCTCGACCTCGGGATCGAGATCTTCGACGCCCTCGAGGTCGTCGACTACGGCGACGCGACCTGTTCCCACGGGATGGTCGCAGAGTCGCACGCGGCGATCCGTGAGCGCGTGGGCGAGGTCGCCGACCGGGGGATCTTCCCGGTCGTCCTCGGCGGCGACCACTCGATCACGTGGCCGTCGGCGACCGCCGTCGCACAAGCTCGCGGCTGGGGCCGCCTCGGGGTCGTCCACTTCGACGCCCACGCCGACACCGCCGACGAGATCGAGGGCAACCTCGCGAGCCACGGCACGCCGATGCGGCGGCTCATCGAGTCCGGCGCCGTGCGCGGCGAGAGCTTCGTCCAGGTCGGCCTGCGCGGCTACTGGCCCCCGGCCGACGTCTTCCGGTGGATGCGCGCCCAGGGGATGCGCTACCACCTCATGCAGGAGGTCTGGGAGCGTGGCCTCGACGCGGTGATCGGGGACGCCGTCGAGGAGGCGATGGGCGGCTGCGACGCGATCTACCTTTCGGTCGACATCGACGTCCTCGACCCCGGCTTCGCCCCGGGGACCGGCACCCCCGAGCCGGGCGGGCTCGCGCCCGTCGACCTCTTGCGCGCCGTGCGCCGTCTGGCGCTCGAGGTCCCCCTCGTCGCGCTCGACGTCGTCGAGGTCGCTCCCGCCTACGACACGGCCGACATCACGGTCAACAACGCGCACCGCGTCGTGCTCGAGGTCCTTGCGGGGCTGGCGGTCCGCGGAGGGGCGTCGCCCTCGGCGCCGCTGTAGCACCAGCCGTGCGGTCCCGTACGGTCCCGTACGAGAGCGCACGGAAGACGGTATGCTCGGACCATGTCGAGCATCAATGCCGACGAGGTGCGCATTCCTCGCCTCGCGAGAGACGCGGTGGCACGCCACGAGACCGTCGTCGTCCTCAACCGCGAGCGCCCCGTCCTCGCCCTGGTCCATCCCGACGACGTCGCTCCCGCGACCGCGCCGCGCGGTCGCGCCATGGGGGCTCTCGCCGCGGCGCTGCGGGTCCTGCCCGACCCCGATCCCGCGTTCGCCGATGACATGGAGGAGGTCCTCCGATCGGTCGGGCCCGGCCCGGACGACCCATGGGCGCCCTCGTAGACACCTCCGTTCTCATCGACGTCGAGCGCCGGGCCCATGGGTCTCGGACTGCTTTCGGCCCGCTTCTTGCAGCGTCGCTCGAGGACGCAGTCGACGCCGACGAGGAGGTCGCCATCGCGGCGATCACGGCCTCGGAGCTGCTCCATGGCGTCCATCGCGCGACCGCGGAGCACCGCTCCCGGCGCGAGGCGTTCGTCGAAGCGGTCCTCGACGCGTTCCCGACCGTTCCCTTCGATCTGCGCTCGGCGCGGATCCACGCGCGCATCTGGGCCGACCTCGCAGCGTCCGGCGGCGAGGTCGGCGTGCACGACCGGCTGATCGCCGCCAGCGCGCTGAGCCTCGGATGGCGGCTCGTGACCGCCAATCTCCGCCATTTCACCTCCATCGCGGGTCTCGGCGTCATCGAGCTGCGCCGCCCTGTCTGAACGCGAACCGCGTTCCCCCGTCTGCCGGGTACACCGGACGACCGAAGGAGGTCTCGCATGCGTGCTCTCCTACCTGGCCGGGAGCACCTCCTCGATCACCTCGTCGAGGCGGCGCTGCCCCTCCAGCAGGTCGAGGACCGTGAAGCGGCTCCGGAGCCGGTTGGCGTAGCGGAAGGCACCGCGAAGCGTCGCCAAGTCGGCGCCGAGGAAGCCGGGCGTGGCGGGAACGCTCGCGACGTCGAGCGCTCGCCCGACGGCGGCGAAGCCGCCGGAGGCGGCGGTGAGGCGACCGGCGAGCGCGACGACCTCGTCGGCAGCGCTCGGCCAGTCGTCGCCGTGGGCCGCGTACCACAGCTGCTTCTCGTCGCGCACGGGCCCGATCGCGAGCAGCTGCTCGCCGTACCAGTGGCGCTCGTCGGGGCCGGTCGTGCCCGGCGCGACGACCATCGCCTCCCCGAGGTGCGCGATCGCGGCCTCCTGGACGGCGGCGGCGAAGCGGCAGGCGTAGCCGACCTGCAGCCCGTGCGGCGCGTGCTCGCGCACCCCCCGGAAGGCGAGCAGGTCGAGGAAGTGCGAGACGTGGTGCTCGCAGCCGCTGGCGGGCCTCGAGCTGCCGAGCATCGCCATCGCGACGCCGGAGGAGACGAGACCCTCTGTGAGCGTCACGACCGCCGACTCCTCCCCGCCGAGCAGGGCCGCAGCGTCCTCCGTGCACCGGCCGAGCGGCTCGAGGACGCGCCCGGCGACGAGCGGGCAGTAGGTCTCGCCG
>DAHVLW010000010.1:0-7861 GCA_027320205.1 Acidimicrobiaceae bacterium | reverse complement strand
CGTTGTGGGAGCAACCGGCGACGAGCTCGGCGGTGTCTGCGGGGAGCCCGGCGAACAGTGGGTGGGCCGCGACGAGCGCGGCGATCGTGGTCGGCACCTCAACGCCCCCCTCTCCGGCCGCGGCGCGCCCCGTCTGAGCGCCGGATGGCCGCCGCTTCCTCCGTGATGTCGATGCCGACCGGGCACCAGGTGATGCAGCGCCCGCACCCGACGCATCCCGACGTGCCGAACTGGTCCCACCACGTCGAGAGCTTGTGGGTCATCCACTGCCGGTAGCGGGACATCGTCGACGTCCTCACCGGCCCACCGTGGAGGTAGGAGTGGGCGAGATCGAAGCAGGAGGACCAGCTCCTGCGGCGCTCCAGAGCGCCGGCGACGTCGCTCGCGTCCTCGACCGTGCTGCAGAAGCAGGTCGGGCAGACGAGCGTGCAGTTGCCGCAGGCGAGGCAGCGCTCGGCGACGTCGTCGAGGCGCGGGTGGTCGACGTTGCGGGCGAGCAGGGCCGCGAGCCCTGCCGTGTCGAGCACCCGGCCCATGCTCGCCCTGGCCCGCTCGAGCAGCGCGGCGCGTGCCACGGCGTCGGCCTCCTCCGCGGCGCGACCTGGGAGCGAGGCGAGGACTTCGGCGCCGGCCTCGGAGCCGGCACGCGCGAGGAAGCGGTGGCCACGCCCGTCGCCGCCGAGCTCGGTGAGCGCGAGGTCGAAGCCGCTCCCAGCCCACGGCCCGGTCCCCATCGAATCGCAGAAGCACGTCCCCGACGGCGTGGCGCACTCGACGACGGCGAGGAAGGCGCCCTTTCGCCGCTCCAGGAACTGCGGATCGCCTGCCCCGTCGGCGCCGAGGACGCGCTCGAGCACGCCGAGCGCCGCCGCCTCGCACGGCCTGGCCCCGACGAGCGCGATCGGGCGTGGCGTCGCCGCGCCGTTGCCGTCGTCGGAGGCGCCGTCCTCGAAGGCCACTTCGCCGTCGGAGACCCGTGCCCTCCAGACGACCGAGCGTGCCGGGAAGACCTCACGCTTCGGCGAGCTCGGTCCGACCGCCCAGGCGAAGAAGGCGTCGTCGTCGGTGTGCTCGAGCTGGTAGGAGCCGGGCGCCTGGGCGTCGTGCCAGCCGCGAGGCAGGTCGGCGACGGAGGAGATCTCGCCGTGGACGACGGCGCCGTCGCGCACCACAGGTCCGAGGGTGCGGTACCCGCGCTCGGCGAGGATCTCGAGGAGAGCGCCGAGGTCGTCGGCGTCGATCGCTGCGGCGCGGGCCGCGTCGATTTCGGTCGGGACGGTGGCTATGGCCCGAGTCTCCGCGCGCGAAGGTGCGCCGACCTAGGGTCGAAGGTCCCGAGCGGCGGGGATGCTCCAGGTGAGGCGGGTGCCGCCCCCGTGCCTGGCCGCGACCTCGAAGGCCCCGCCGAGGGCTTTGGCACGATCCGCCATGTTTTTCAGGCCGCGACCGGACAGGTCGTGGTCCTCGGCGATCCCGGTGCCGTCGTCCTCGACGACGAGGGTGACCAGGCCGGCGGTGACGACGAGCTCGACGGCGGCGTGACGCGCCCGTGCGTGGCGGGCGACGTTCGAGAGGGCCTCGCGCAAGGTCACGAGCAGCTCGTGGGCCGCCCCCTCGGCGAGCGCGGTGTCGACCGCCCCGGCGAAGCGGACCTCGGGCTCGAAGCCGAGGCTCCTCCTCACCTCGCTGCAGGTCTTGAGCACCCTGGCGCGGACTCCCTCGCGACTGCGTGGCGGGGTGTCGAGGGCGAAGATCGTCGTGCGCACCTGGCGGATCGTGTCGTCGAGCTCCGTGACCGCCGCCTCGAGGCGCGACCGGACGGTGTCGTCGCGAGCGAGCGGCAGCACGGACTGGAGGGCGAGGCCGGTCGCGAACAGGCGCTGGATCACCGAGTCGTGCAGGTCGCGGGCGATGCGCTCCCGCTCCTCGCTCAACAGCAGCTCCCCGATGCGTGCGTGGAGGCGTGCGTTGTCGATGGCGATGCCCGCCGCCGCGGCGAAGGCGACGACGAGCGCCTCGTCGTGCTCGCTGAACTCGCCGGCGGAGCGCTTCTCGGTGAGGTAGAGGTTGCCGTACACGACGCCGCGCACCGAGATCGGCACCCCGAGGAACGAGCGCGCGGCGGGATGCCCCGGCGGGACGCCGACCGAGTCGGGATGCGTCGAGATGTCGGCGACGCGGATGGGGCGGGGGTCGAGGACGAGCAGCCCGAGGACCCCGGCGCCCTCCGGGAGCTGGCCGATCTCCGCCGCCGTCTCGGGGCCGATCCCGGAGTACACGAACTTGGCGAGGCCCTTGCCATCCTCGTCGAGCACCCCGAGGGCGCCGTAGCGGGCGTCGGTGAGCCGGCAGGCCTCCTCGACCAGGCGGCGCAGCACGCCCTCGAGGTCGAGGTCGGACTCGACGACGAGCACGGCGTCGAGCAGCGCCTGCAGCTGATCCGGGTCCCGGATCTCGCGGTAGAGCACGCCGACATCCTGTCATCTCGCCTGCACGTCGGCCGAGGGTGCAGACTTGGGGCGTGGTGCGTGTGTTCCTCCTCGACGACCACGCCGTCGTGCGCGAAGGCGTGCGGCGGCTGCTCGAGACCGACGGCGACCTCGTCGTCGTCGGCGAGGCGGGGACGGCGGCCGAGGCGCTGGCGACGGTGGAGCAGGTCGAGCCCGACGTCGCGGTGCTCGACGTCCGTCTCCCCGACGGGGACGGGATCGAGGTCTGCCGGGAGCTCCGCTCCCGCCACCCTCGCCTCGCCTGTCTCATGCTCACCTCCTTCGCCGACGACGAGGCGTTGGCGCAAGCCGTGCTCGCCGGCGCCGCCGGCTACGTCCTCAAGCAGATCCAGGGCAGCGAGCTCGTCGCGTCGATCCGCGCCGTCGCCGCCGGCCACTCCTTGATCGACTCCGAGACGACGCGGCGGGTGCTCGGAGAGCTGCGCCGGGCGAACGCCGAGCGCGAAGGGGTCGAGCGTCTCACTCATCGTGAGCGGGAGATCCTCGAGCTGATCGCCAGCGGCAAGACCAACCGCGAGATCGGCGCCGAGCTCTTCCTCGCCGAGAAGACGGTGAAGAACTACGTCTCCAACCTGCTCGCCAAGCTCGGCATGGGCCGGCGGTCGGAGGCGGCGGCCTATGCCGCGCGCCTCGCCGAGCGCCGCGCCCAGACCGGCTGGCACGGCGAGTAGGGCCGCGTCGCGAGCAGGGACCCGCCGAGGACGAGGACGAAGCCGAGCGCCGTCGACCAGGCGAAGGGCTCGTGGAGGACCGTGACGCCGGCAAGCACCGCGACGGCCGGGTTGACGTAGGTCACCACCGTCGCCCGAGCCGGTCCGACCTCCGCGATGAGCGCGAAGAAGACGAGGAACGCCGTCGCGGTGCACAGCACGCCCAGGCCGGCGATCGAGAGCAGGACGTCCGCCGAGGGCACCCTCGAGGGCAGCTCGAGCGCGGCGAAGGGGGCGTAGAACAGGGCACAGCCGAGCAGCGAAGCGACGACCACCCCGACGCTCGGCAGGTCGGCGAGGTGCCGGTGGAAGATCCACGGCCCGAGGCTGTAGCCGACGACGACCGCGAGCAGCTCGGCGACGGCGCCGAGGTCGGTGCTGTGGACGTCGAGGCCGACGAGGACGGCGACGCCGCCGGCCCCGGTGGCGAGCCCGGCGAGGCGAGCCGGCCCGAGGCGCTCTCTCGCCCCGGTCGTGCGCGCGAGGACGGCGCCGAGGATCGGCACCGCGGCGACGACGAGGGCCGAGAGCGAGCTCGGGAGGCGCTGCTCCGCCGAGGCGAGGAGATACCAGGGCACGAGCAGCTCGACGACGGTGTAGGCGAGCAGCGGCTTCCAGCGGGCGAGGACCGGCGCGAGCTCGCGGTGGGCGAGGGCGACCGGCAGCAGGATGAGCGCGCCGAGCGAGGTCCGGCCACAGACGAGCACGGCGGGGGTGACGCCGCCGGTCGCCACCTTGATCAACAGGTACGGGACGCCCCAGATGGCGCCGAGCGCGCCGAACAGCGTCCAGCCGTTGCGGCTCATGGTCCGGTCTCCGCGCGAACGCTCGGGCGGGGCCACGGACGTGCAGTCTCGCGCCCGCCGCGCGGGGGCCGCCGCCGGCGGGCGGCCTCTTCAGGTCAGGGCGTCGATTCCCGCTCCCGCGGGTCGAGGACGCTCCGGCGCCGCACCCGCAGCTCGCCGGGGACGAGGCGCCCGAGCCCGGTCGCGGCGCTCAGCAGGAACAGCGCCGCGACGCCAGCCGCGAGCGAGATCCACAGCACGTCGACCAGCTCAGCCATCGCTCCTCCTCGTCGAGCGCCGCCGGGTCCGGGGCCGGTTCCACCCGAAGTCACCGCGTTCCACGATGCCAGGGATCTGTTGGGATTCGGCGTGAGGGATGCGAGGAGACTGTTAGCGCCGGTCGGGCCGTGAGCGCCTGGCGCCCGCCAGGTGCCGGGTCGGCGCCGGCTCAGGAGTGCCAGCTGAAGGCGCCGGGGATCGCCGCTGTCGTGTCGAGGAGCATCTCGACCCAGGTCTTGCCAGGCGTGAGCCCGACCTCGGTGCCGTTCGCCGTGGTGAACGTCGTCGAGTCCGAGAGATCGGCGCGATGCCAGGTGACCGGGATCACCTTGCCGTTGCGGAAGACGTAGCCCTTCCCGCTCCCGGTCGTGACGCTCTCGACGTCGCCGCTCCCGCCGGGGCTCTCGGGGTAGGGGCCGAAGCGGTAGTGGACGATCTGGACGATCACGTTCGAGGTGGTGACGGGCTGGTTGGTCGCGGCGTCGACGTCGGGGGTGCCGGAGTACGTGTGGAGCCAGGTGCCCGAGGACGGCTGCCACTTCCAGACGACGTCGGTGCCGGCGGAGAAGTTGATCGAGATCGACGACGCCGGCTTGGCACTGGCGGGGATCGCCGAGGAGTACTGGAAGATAGGCGACGGCGGGGTCTTGAGGTTGGGGAACAGGCCCCACAGCGACTTCGTGCTCGTGTAGAGGTTGTCCGGGGGGACCCGGTTCGTGGTGCGATAGGCGGCGTTGGCGTAGTTGGTCAGCAGGTCGATCGACTTGAGCCACCGGAGGGACTCGGCGGTGCTCACGTCGGGTATGATGCCGCCCGCGAAGGCGAGCAGCGGCGTGCGGAACTCCGCCATGATGTGCCAGTCGACCCATCGCAGCGATCGCACCGGCCCGATCGTCGGTGCGTTCTCGCACTGGTACACGGCGACGTAGCGCATGATGCCGCCCTCTGCCGGGGTGTCGTAGACGACGTCCGCCTCGGACAGCCCGCTCTGGGGGCGTGCCCCGTTGGGCTCGTTGCCGATCTTCACCGCAAGTGCCGGCCGCTTCGGGACGACGCCTCCCGGAGCCGGGGTGTCGGTGAGCGGGCAGCGGTCGGCGGCGACGGCCGGCGCCGTCGAGGACGTCGACGAGGAGGGCACCGAGCCCGAGGTCGTCGAGGCGTGCTTGCCCGGGCTCTTCGAGCCGGTGAGCACGATCGCGAGGACGGCGGCGACGATCACGACGACGGCGACGGCCGCGACGAGGCGGGCGCGCGCCGGGTTGAGGCGTGCGAACGGTCCGGAGGGCTTGGCTGCTTTATGGGAGGGCACGGCCCCGGGAGGATAGCGGGTCGCCGCCCTGCGGTGGTGGCAATCGGGGCGCGTCTCAGCCGCCGACGAGGCGTGAGAACCAGCGTGCGCGCCTCGCCGGCCGGCCCGCCCGCTCCTCGACGCGGTCCGCCGAGCGCATCACCACCACGGCTGCGTTCACCCCGAGGAAGCGCAGCGGCTCCGGCTCCCAGCGCCGGGGGCGGCGACCGACCCAGGCGAGGCGGGTGAGGTCGGAGTCGGCGCCGGTGATCAGGTCCGCGAGCGTCCGTCCGGCGAGGTTCGTCGTCGAGACGCCGTCGCCCACGTAGCCGCCGGCCCACGCGAGCCCGCTCCGGCGGTCGAAGTCGACCGCGGAGAACCAGTCGCGCGGCACGCCGAGCGGTCCGCCCCAGCGGTGGGTGATCTCGACGCCGGCGGCGGCGGGGAGCATCTCGGCGAGCGTCGCGGCGAGCGTCTCGTGGACGCCGGGAGCTATCTCGTTCTCGGGCGCGATGCGCGAGCCGAAGTGGTAGGGCGCCCCCCGCCCCCCGAACGCGAGGCGGCCGTCTGCCGTGCGCTGGCCGTAGACGAGGAGGTGCCGCTCGTCGTTGAACGTGGCGCGTCCCGAGAGGCCGATCTCCTCCCAAGCCGCCTCGGGAAGGGGGGCCGTCGCGATCATCAGCGAGTAGACGGGCGCGAGCAGCCGCCGCGTGCCGGGAAGGCGTGCCGTGTAGCCCTCGGTCGCCCGCACCACGGCCTCGGCGCGCACCGTGCCGGCGGCCGTGACGACCTTCCGCGGCTCGATTGCCGCGACGGGGGTCCGCTCGTAGATCGCGGCGCCGCGGCGCTCTACGACCTCGGCGAGCCCGCGCACGAGCCGTCCCGGGTGGAGCGCGGCGCAGTGGGGCGTGTACAGGGCGCCGAGCACCCGCGACGCGCCGACGCGGGCGCGGGCCTCTGCGGGGTCGAGGAGCAGGAGGTCCTCCGGCCCGATGCCGAGTGCGCGCGCCTCCTCGAGCTGGGCGCGCGCCCGGGCGAGCTGCGCCGGGCTCCGGGCGAGGGCGACGGTCCCCCCCTTGGCGAAGTGGGCGTCGATTCCTTCCTCGTCGGCGACGAGCCCGATCTCGTCGACGCTCTCCTGCATCGCCCGCCGCATCGCCGTCGCGGACTCGAGCCCGTGGTCCCTCGCGACACGGCCCCACGAGGCGGCGAACAGCGCCGAGCACCACCCGCCGTTCCGGCCCGACGCGCCGAACCCGGCGACCTCCGCCTCGAGGACGGCGACGCGAAGGCGCGGATCTCGCCGGCGGAGGTAATAGGCGGTCCAGAGACCCGTGAACCCGGCGCCGACGATCGCGACGTCGGCCTCGAGGTCGCCGCCGAGCGGCGGGCGCGCCACGATCGGCTCGGGGAGCGTGTCGAGCCAGAAGGAGACGCCTCCGTAGACGCCGGTCCCGGGCGCGGTCCCGCCGCCCGCGCCGCCCTGCATCGTCGCGGGGCGGCCCGCGCCGCCCGTCGACGCGTCGCTCAGATCTGCTTCCATGCCTCCTCTAGCACAGTGCGCAGGATCGAGGAGATCTCGGCGAACTGCTCCGGGCCACAGACGAGCGTCGGCGCGAGCTGGACGACAGGGTCGCCCCGATCGTCGGCACGGCAGACGAGGCCAGCCTCGAACAGCCGAGGCGACAGGAAGCCGCGCAGCAGCCGCTCGGACTCCTCGTCGTCGAAGGTCTCCTTGGTCGCCTTGTCCTTCACGAGCTCGATCCCGTAGAAGTACCCGTCGCCGCGCACGTCGCCGACTATGGGGAGGTCCGAGAGCGACTCGAGCTCCGCCCTGAGGACGTCCTCGCTCGCGCGCACGTGCTCGAGGATGCCCTCCCGCTCGAAGACATCGAGGTTGGCGAGCGCCACGGCGGAGGAGACGGGGTGCCCGGCGAAGGTGTAGCCGTGGAGGAAGACGCGGTCCCCGGAGAGGAACGGCTCGATGAGCCGGTCGCTCACGATCAGCGCGCCGAGCGGCGAGTAGCCGCTCGTGAGGCCCTTGGCAACGGTGATCATGTCGGGCTGGAACCCGTAGCGCTCGGCGGCGAAGTAGTGGCCGAGCCGGCCGAAGGCGCAGATCACCTCGTCGGAGACGAGCAGCACGCCGTGGCGGTCGCAGATCTCCCGGACTCGCTGCAAGTAGCCGGGAGGCGGCGTGAAGCAGCCCCCGCTGTTCTGCACCGGCTCGAGGAACACGGCGGCGACGGTCTCCGGCCCTTCCCGGAGGATCGCCCGCTCGATCTCGTC